>NZ_NFLY01000002.1:0-101407 GCF_002161155.1 Massilimicrobiota sp. An105 | reverse complement strand
GACAATTTCATGTCTTCTTGACTCTTTCTTTTTTCCTATCTTTATTGACGTGTTTACTGTTCAGTTTTCAATGTCCCTGTGCCCTCTCGTCGAGTGCTCATCTATAATACCATCTATCCTCTACCTTTGCAAGTCTTTTTTTTACTTTTTTTCGTTTTTTTTATTCCTCTTTTTACAAAATTCTATTTTTCATTGGATTTATCAATGTTTTTTTATTTGTAATTTTATAAAGATTCACTCATAAATTTAAAAAATAAAACCCCATTAACTGAGTTAATCCTCCGTCATTGGGGTTTTGCTTGAATCACTAATCTTTTAATTATTTGATTTTTTTATAAAGATCAATAAATTCTTGTGCTAAATCAATAACAACTAATGCAGTCATTAAATGATCTTGAGCATGTACCATTAATAAGTTTAATGGAGCTTTTTCTCCTCTAATTTCAGCCTGAATTAATTCAGTTTGTGCATGATGTGCTTCATTTACAGTTTCTTTTGCATTTTGTAATGATTCATCAGCCTTATCTAAATCACCAGCTTTTGCATATTGAATAGCTTCGATAGCAGAGCTACGTGCACTTCCACTGTTTACGATAAGGTTAATAACTACTTGTTCTTGTTCATCCATTTTCAATTTCTCCTTTAACAAACAAATTCAGAATTACTCTGTATATTTATTTTATCAAATCAACTTTATAATTTCAACTATAAACACTAAAGAAAAGAAAAATGTTTAAGTGCTTTCAATATACCATCGCAATCAACATTATCCGTAATATAATCGGCAACTGCTTTTGTTTCATCAGCAGCATTACCCATAGCAATTCCTAATCCAACAAAAGAGATCATTTCAATATCATTTCGTCCATCTCCAAATGCAATCGTATCTTTAATATTTTTGCCTAAAGCTTCAACAAGCTTTTGTATTCCTTTTGCTTTAGATTCACCTTTTAAAGTTAAATCAAAAGATAATCCACTTTGATGCTGTTGAATATCAAAATAAGGTGTTAATGTTTGATACATTATTTCTCTATCATCAAGAGAATTTAAAACAATCATCCCAATATATGTTTCAATCTCATCAATTTGATATGAATCAATAATAATTTCATCTTTCATTCCCCAATTATTCTTAAACTCAATATGTTTAGGGTTTTGTTTATTTAAAACATAAATATGATCATTCCCCTCAAAATAGTATGCCAGGTTTCTTTCAACACATAGCTGATGTGTTTTTTCAATAGCTTCTTTTGGAACAATCTTTTTATATATTTCTTTCCCTTTATATTCTACATAAGCACCATTACAAGTTACATAACCATTAAAAGGATAATCCATAACTCCATCCACAATAAAGCATTGACATCTTCCAGTCGCTAAAAAAACATCATGCCCCTGTTTCTTTAGTTGATTCATCCCATAGCGGACATCATTTGGGATACGATATATACCTTTATTACATTCAATAAGTGTTCCATCTATATCAAAGAAAAATAATTTTTCCATACTCCACCTCCATACCTTAACATCATAACCTTTTTATAAAAAAGTGTAAACAAAAAAGGTATCAATAAGATACCTTTTCATGAAAATTATTCAATAACTTCAGTAACTGTTCCAGAAGCAACAGTTCTTCCACCTTCACGAATTGAGAATTTAGTACCATTTTCAAGTGCGATAGCATGGATTAATTCAACTGTTAATTCTACGTTATCTCCTGGCATAACCATTTCTACACCATCTGGTAATTCGATAACACCAGTGATGTCAGTAGTTCTGAAATAGAATTGTGGTCTATAGTTAGAGAAGAATGGTGTATGACGTCCACCTTCATCTTTTGATAAAACGTAAACTTGGCATACGAATTTTTTGTGTGGATGTACTGATCCTGGTTTAGCTAATACTTGTCCACGTTGAATTTGATCTCTGTTGATACCTCTTAATAATACCCCTACGTTATCTCCTGCTTCAGCGTAATCTAATAATTTACGGAACATTTCGATACCAGTAGCAACTGTATTTTGAGTTTCATGAATACCAACGATTTCGATTGGGTCATTTAATTTTAATTGTCCTCTTTCAACACGTCCTGTAGCAACTGTTCCACGTCCAGTGATTGTAAATACGTCTTCAACTGGCATTAAGAATGGTTTATCAGTATCACGAGTTGGAGTTGGAATATAAGTATCTACAGCATCCATTAATTCATGAATAGCTGGTACCCATTTTGGATCTCCTTCTAATGCTTTTAAAGCTGATCCACGAATAATTGGAGTGTCATCTCCTGGGAATCCGTATTCATTTAATAATTCACGAACTTCCATTTCAACTAATTCGATTAATTCGTCATCATCAACCATATCACATTTATTTAAGAATACGATGATGTAAGGTACACCTACCTGACGAGATAATAAGATGTGTTCTCTTGTTTGTGGCATAGGTCCATCAGTAGCAGCTACTACTAAGATAGCTCCATCCATTTGAGCAGCACCAGTGATCATGTTTTTGATGTAGTCAGCATGACCTGGACAGTCAACGTGTGCATAGTGACGAGTTGCTGTTTGATATTCAACGTGTGCAGTGTTGATTGTGATTCCACGTTCTTTTTCTTCAGGTGCAGCATCGATTGCAGCATAATCCATTGCTTGAGCATTTCCTTCTTGTGCTAAAACAGTAGTGATTGCTGCAGTTAAAGTTGTTTTACCATGGTCAACGTGACCAATTGTTCCAATATTAACATGCGCTTTAGAGCGGTCAAATTTTTCTTTAGCCATTTAAGCTTCCTCCTATATAAATTTCATTAAATTTTTACATATACATTCTAAATGATTTATCTCAAAAATGCAATACTTTTAGTGGATTAATTATTTCCACCATTTTTCTTAATAATACTTTCTGCAATTGACTTAGGAACTGGTTCATAACGATCAAATTGCATAGTGTAATTTCCACGTCCTTGTGTAAATGATCTTAAATCAGTAACATATCCAAACATTTCAGATAAAGGTACACTTGCTTGTACTAAAACAGCGTTTCCTCTTTCTTCTTGTCCTTCAATCATACCACGTCTAGAAGAGATATCTCCCATAACGCTTCCTAAGTATTCAGAAGGTGCAGTGACTTCTACAGCCATAATTGGTTCCAAGATAACTGGATCACATTTTTTACCAGCTTCTTTTAATGCTAAACTTGCAGCTACCTTATATGCCATTTCTGATGAATCGACATCATGGTAAGACCCATCAAATAATGTTGCTTTAATATCTAATACTGGATATCCAGCAATCATACCATTATCTAATGCTTCTTCAAGACCAGCTTTAACAGAACCAATGTATTCTCTAGGGACAGTTCCACCAACTACAGCATCAACGAATTCAAATCCTTTACCTTCATTTGGTTCGAATTTAATCCATACATGTCCGTATTGTCCACGTCCACCAGATTGACGTACGAATTTACCTTCACAATCAGCAGTTTTTCTAATTGTTTCACGATAAGCAACTTGTGGTGCCCCAACATTAGCTTCAACTTTGTATTCTCTCTTTAAACGATCAACGATAACGTCTAAGTGTAATTCCCCAACTCCGGCAATAATTGTATCACCAGTTTCAGGATTTGTAGTGACTCTAAATGTAGGGTCTTCTTCAGCTAATCTTGCTAAACCGTTACTTAATTTATCTTGGTCTTGTTTTGTTTTTGGTTCAATTGCTAATTCAATAACTGGTTCAGGGAATTCCATTTTTTCTAAGATAATGAAATTCTTTTCATCACAGATAGTATCCCCAGTTGTTGTATTTTTAAATCCAACAGCTGCAGCAATATCTCCAGCGTAAACTTCGCTAATTTCTTTACGTGTATTAGCATGCATCTGTAAGATACGTCCTAAACGTTCTTTTTTATCTTTAGAAGAGTTTAAAACATATGATCCAGATTCAATATGTCCTGAATATACACGGAAGAATGTTAATTTACCAACAAATGGGTCAGCCATAATCTTAAATGCTAATGCAGAGAATGGCTCATCATCACTTGCATGTCTTTCGATTTCGTTACCATCTTCATCTTCACCTTTAATTGATGGAACATCAGTTGGTGCAGGTAAGAAGTCGATAACAGCATCTAACATTAACTGTACACCTTTGTCTTTATAAGCAGATCCACATAATACTGGGAATAATTCAACAGCTAATACTCCTTTACGGATTGCTGCTTTAATTTCTTCTTCAGTAACTGGTTCTTCTTCTAAGACTTTCATCATTAAATCATCATCAAAAGATGCAGCTGAATCAATCATTTTTTGACGATATTCTTCTGCTTGAGCTTTCATATTTTCAGGAATTTCAGAATAAACAACGTTTTCACCCTTAGCTCCTTCAAAATGAACAGCTTTCATTTTAATTAAGTCAATAACACCTTCAAATGTATCTTCGGCACCAATTGGTAATTGAATAGCTACAGCGTTAGCATCTAATCTTTTTCCAATAGATTCAACAGACATTAAGAAATCTGCCCCAGTTGCATCCATTTTGTTACAGAAGACAATTCGAGGAACTCCATAAGTTGTTGCTTGACGCCAAACAGTTTCTGTTTGTGGTTCAACACCAGCTTTTGAGTCTAATACAGTAACAGCACCGTCAAGTACACGTAAAGAACGTTCTACTTCAACAGTGAAATCGACATGGCCTGGAGTATCAATGATGTTAACACGGTATCCATTCCATTGTGCAGTTGTTGCTGCTGAAGTGATTGTAATACCACGTTCTTGCTCTTGTTCCATCCAGTCCATTTGTGAAGCACCATCATGTGTTTCACCAATTTTATGAATTTTTCCAGTGTAATAAAGAACACGTTCAGTTGTTGTTGTTTTACCAGCATCAATGTGAGCCATGATTCCAATATTACGAGTTTTTTCTAACGAAAATTCACGAGCCATATTTTTCTCCTTTCAAATATTTCCTCTAAATCATATATTACCAACGGAAATGTGCAAATGCTTTATTAGCTTCAGCCATCTTATGAGTATCTTCTTTCTTTTTCACAGAAGCACCAGTTCCATTAGAGGCATCAATAATTTCATTAGCAAGACGATCAATCATGCTTTTTTCGTTTCTTAAACGAGAATAGTTAACTAACCATCTTAATCCTAATGTCATTCTTCTTTCTGGAGATACTTCAACAGGTACTTGATAGTTAGCTCCTCCAATACGTCTTACTTTTAATTCAAGTACAGGCATGATATTGTTGATTGCTTGATCAAATACTTCCATTGCAGGATTTCCAGTTTTTTCTTCAACTTTTTTAAATGCTTCATATAAGATGTTTTGAGCAACACCTTTTTTACCATCAAGCATGATATTGTTAATTAATTTTGTAACTACCTTAGAATTATAAATTGGATCAGGTAGTACATCTCTTTTTGCTACGCGTCCTCTTCTTGACATCAGTTTTTCCTCCTATCTCTTATTTTTTAGGTTTTTTAGCTCCATAACGAGAGCGTCCTTGCATACGATCTTTTACACCAGCACAGTCCATAGTACCACGAATAATATGATAACGAACCCCTGGTAAGTCCTTAACACGTCCTCCACGAATTAACACAACGCTGTGTTCCTGTAAGTTGTGCCCAATTCCTGGAATATATGCAGTTACTTCCATTCCGTTTGATAAACGAACACGGGCATATTTACGTAAAGCCGAGTTAGGTTTCTTTGGTGTCATAGTGGCAACACGAGTACAAACACCACGTTTTTGAGGTGAACTAATATTAGTTGGTTTCTTTAATAATGAGTTGTAACCTCTATTTAACGCAGGTGATTTTGATTTAGATGTTTTTTCACTACGTCCTTTTCTGACTAATTGATTAATTGTAGGCATGTTTTTCTCCTTTCCTTTCTTCTTAACACACAATTCCGGGTGTTTCATTTTTTGATGAGATAAAATGCACTCTTAGTCGAGTACCGAAAGCAATTATATACGACAAAATTTATAAAGTCAACACTTTTTACTCTTTTTATCAAAGAAAAACAAGATCTTTTTTAAGACCTTGTTTCTTTATTTTATTCTGTTGTTGAAAATTCTTCATCAATTTCAGTACTGCTTAACAAACTTTCTGATAAAGTTTCAGCTTGTAAATGTTCAGCTTCTTCTAATTCCTTTTCTTTGCGTGCTTCTTCTAACTCTCTAGCAATCGTTTCAGGTGATTTTAAAGGTCCTCTTAATCCTGTACCAGCAGGTAATAATTTACCAATAATAACATTTTCTTTAAGACCTCTTAATTCATCAACCTTACCTTTAATAGCCGCATCTGTTAAGATTTTTGTTGTTTCCTGGAATGAAGCAGCAGATAAGAATGATTCAGTTTCAAGTGAAGCTTTTGTGATCCCTAACAAGATTGGTCTTGCAACAGCAGGATGTTTTCCAGCTTTTAAGGCTTCTTTATTTAATTCAGTAAATTTTTGAACATTAATATGAGTACCAGGTAATGCTCCAGTATCTCCACCTTCAACAATTCTCATCTTCTTCAACATTTGATGAATAATAACTTCAATGTGTTTATCTGAAATTTCAATACCTTGTAAACGATAAACTTTTTGAACTTCTTTCAAGATATAATTTTCTACAGCTTTGACATCAGCAACAGCTAATAATTCTTTTGGATCAATTGATCCTTCAGTAATTTTAGAACCAATACCAACTTCATCACCTACAGAAACTCTTAATTTTGCACCATAAGGTGTTAAATAACTCTTTGTTTCAAGTAAGTTAGAAACGACAACTTCAGCTCTACCATTGTTATCAATGATATTAGAAACTTCACCATCAATTTCAGAAATAATAGATTTTGCTTTTGGATTTCTTGCTTCAAATAACTCTTGAATACGAGGTAAACCTTGAGTGATATCGGCACCACCAGCAACTCCACCCATGTGGAATGTACGCATTGTTAACTGTGTACCAGGTTCACCAATTGATTGAGCCGCCATAATACCAATAGCTTCTCCTAATTCAACTTGTTCACCAGTTGCTAGATTACGACCATAACATTTTCTACAAATTCCATTTTTCGCTTTACATCCAAAAATAGAACGAATTTCAACTTCTTTAATACCTGCATCAGTAATATTCTTAGCAATCGCTTCATCAATCATTTCGCCAGCTTTAACAAGCGTTTCACCTGTTTCAGGATGAACAATATCCTTTTGAGAATAACGTCCTACTAAACGGTCATATAATGGCACAATAACCGAATTATCTGAAGTATTGTACAATTCTGTAACAACAAATCCCTGATCTGTACCACAATCATCTTCAGTAACAATGACTTCTTGAGCAACGTCAACCAAACGTCTTGTCAAGTATCCTGAATCGGCTGTCTTTAAGGCTGTATCGGTAGATCCTTTACGAGCACCATGTGTAGAGATGAAGAATTCAGATGCAGTTAAACCTTCTCTAAATGAAGATTTGATAGGCAACTCAATTGTTTCACCTTTTGGATTAGACATCAATCCACGCATACCTACTAACTGTGTAAAGTTAGAAATATTACCACGGGCACCTGAATCAGACATAATGAAGATTGGATTACGGTCATCAGCTTCGAATTCATCTTTAACGACAGCCTGAACCTGATCTTTAACAGATTCCCATAACTTAATAACGATATTATGTCTTTCTTCATCAGTGATTTTCCCTTTACGATATAATTTCTTGATTACTTCAAGTTTTTCATCAGCTTCATCAAATAAAACGTATTTACTTTGTGGAACCTGAATATCATAAACAGAAACTGTAATACCAGCAATTGTAGAATAATAGAATCCTTGATCCTTTAATTTATCCAACATCGCTGTTGTATCACTAATTTTTGTAGGATCAAACATTTCATTGATAATGTTTCCTAAAGCTTTTTTACCCAATGGTTTAATTAAAGGCTGTGCTTTAATATGTGCTTTAATATCAGTACCCATTGGTACGAAATATTTATCTGGTGTTGCAACTAAATTTTCTTTACTAGAATCATTGATAAATGGGAATGCCCCATCAAAAATCTGGTTAAAGATAATTTTACCAACACTTGTAATTAAATAGCTATTATTTTGTTTTTCAGTAAATGTCTTATTCTTTAAAGATTTTCCTCTAATTGCAATTCTTGTGTGTAAATGTACAGTTTTTGCATCATATGCCATTAAAACTTCATTCACATCTGCAAAAACAGTTCCTTCACCAACAGCCCCTTCATCTTCTAATGTTAAGTAATAGTTACCTAACACCATGTCCTGAGAAGGTGTAACGATAGGTTTTCCATCTTTTGGTCCAAGGATATTGTGAGAACCTAACATTAACTGTCTAGCTTCTTGAATAGCTTCTTCCCCTAATGGAACGTGAACTGCCATCTGGTCACCATCAAAGTCAGCGTTGAACGCTGGACATACTAATGGATGCAAACGAATAGCACGTCCTTCAACCAATTTAGGTTCGAATGCCTGAATACCTAATCTATGCAATGTAGGCGCACGGTTTAATAAGACTGGATGTTCTTTGATGACTTCTTCGACGATTGGCCAAATCACATCATCCATCTTATCAATTAATCTTTCAGCAGCTTTGATATTTGTTGCAATCTGCTCTCTCACTAATCCACTAATCACAAATGGTTTAAATAAATTCAATGCCATTTCACGTGGAATACCACATTGATACATTTTTAAGTCTGGACCAACAGCGATAACTGAACGTCCTGAATAGTCAACACGTTTCCCAAGTAAGTTTTGACGGAAACGTCCTTGTTTTCCTTTTAACGTATGGCTTAATGATTTTAATGGTCTTCCTCCAGCACCTGTAATTGGTTTAGAACGACGTCCATTATCAATCAAGGCATCAACTGCTTCCTGTAACATACGTTTTTCATTTTGGACAATGATTGATGGTGTTCCAAGTTCTAATAATTTCTTTAAACGATTATTACGTGTAATCACACGACGATACAAATCATTCAAATCACTTGTCGCAAAACGTCCACCATCCAACTGTAACATTGGTCTTAAATCAGGTGGAATAACTGGAAGCACATCAAGAATCATCCATTCAGGCTGATTATGTGAAGTTCTGAAAGCTTCAATAGCTTCTAGTCTCTTCAATAATTTAGAACGTCTTTGTCCCTGTGCTTCTTTTAAATCTTTTGTTACTGATTCAAATTCTTCATCTAAATCAACTTTTTGAAGTAAGATTTTAATCGCTTCTGCCCCAGTTTTGGCTTCAAACTGATGACCAAATTTTTCATAACAGTTACGATAATCTCTTTCAGATAAAACTTGTTTATATTCTAAAGGTGTACTTCCTTTATCAGTGACAACATAAGAAACGAAATAAATGATTTCTTCAAGTTGTTTTGGTGACATATCAAGAATAAGCCCCATTCTTGATGGAATACCTTTTAAATACCAGATATGTGCGACTGGAGTCGCAAGCTCAATATGTCCCATACGTTCACGACGTACAGAAGATTTTGTGACTTCGACACCACAGCGATCACAGATTACGCCTTTATATCTGACTTTCTTATATTTTCCACAGCTACATTCCCAATCCTTAGATGGTCCAAAGATTCTTTCACAGAATAGACCATCTTTTTCAGGTTTTTGAGAACGATAATTAATAGTTTCAGGTTTTTTAACTTCACCATAAGACCATTCACGAATTTTTTCTGGAGAAGCTAATCCAATCTGGATTGCTGAAAAGTTATTGACATCTGCCATTCATTGTTTCCTCCTATTCTTCGTTACTTTCTTCTTCATCATCAGTGAAGAGTTCATCAATTACAGAATCCAAATCATCAAATGATTCTTCATCTTCAGAGAAATCACCTTCTACCTCAGCCACTTCTTCTTCAGTGACTTCTGGTTGTTCAGGAGTTGTATCAATTGAAGTTGGGAAACGACGTTCTTCATCTTCAATCTTTCTTGCATCTATTTCTTGACCATCTTTATCTAACATACGAATATCTAAAGCTAATGCCTGTAATTCTTTTGTTAAAACTCTAAATGATTCTGGCAAACCAGGTTCAGGTAATTTTTGACCTTTTACAATGGCTTCATAAGTTTTGACACGACCAACAACATCGTCAGATTTAACCGTTAAGATTTCTCTTAATGTATAAGCTGCACCATATGCTTCAAGTGCCCAAACTTCCATTTCCCCAAATCTCTGTCCACCGTTTTGAGCCTTACCACCTAAAGGCTGTTGTGTAACTAATGAGTATGGACCTACTGATCTGGCATGTAATTTGTCGTCAACCATGTGGGCTAATTTAATCATATACATAACCCCAACTGAAATATTAGAATCAAAATATTCTCCAGTCATACCAGAAATAACTGGTTGTTTTCCATCAACTGACATTCCAGCTTCTTTCATGATATTCTCAAGATCTTTTGAGTTAATACCATCAAATGCAGGAGTTGCAAAGTACATTCCTAACTCTCTAGCAGCATATCCTAAATGTAATTCCAATACCTGACCAATGTTCATACGTGATGGTACCCCTAATGGATTTAACATGATATCAAGAATTGTACCATCTTCCAAATGTGGCATATCTTCGATAGGTAAGATCTTAGAGATAACCCCTTTGTTACCATGACGTCCGGCCATTTTATCTCCTTCAGAAATCTTACGTTTTTGAACGATATACACCTTAACAACTTTATTAACACCTGGTTGTAATTCATCACCATTTTTTCTAGAGAAGATTTTAATATCATGAACAATACCAGCACCACCATGAGGAACTCTTAATGAATTATCTTTGACTTCTCTTGATTTTTCACCAAAGATTGCTAGTAATAATTTTTCTTCAGCAGATAATTCTGCCTGTCCTTTAGGTGTTACTTTACCAACTAAGATATCCCCTTCTTTCACTTCAGCACCAATCATAATGATACCTTCGCTATTCAAGTTTTTACGGGCATCTTCCCCAACGTTTGGAATATCACGCGTAATTTCTTCAGGACCTAATTTTGTATCACGACATTCAATACTATATTCTTCAATATGAATAGATGTATAAACATCTTCTTTCACTAATCTTTCAGACATGATAACAGCATCTTCGTAGTTATAACCATTCCATGTCATGAAACCAACCAATACGTTTTGTCCAAGGGCTAATTCACCTTGTTCCATAGATGGACCATCAGCTAAAATTTCCCCTTTGACAACTTTATCTCCAGCTTTTACGATTGGTCTATGATTAATACAAGTTCCCGCATTGGAAATCGCAAATTTTGTTAAACGATACTTATGTGGACCTGTATCTTCTTCAACAATAATCTTTTTCGCATCAACATATGTGACAATACCATCTTTTTTAGCCACAACTGCAGCTCCAGAATCTCTAGCAGCCTGATATTCCATACCAGTTCCTACAAGAGGTGTGTGTGGATTTAATAATGGTACGGCCTGACGTTGCATGTTGGCACCCATCAAAGCACGAGTCGCATCGTCATTTTCTAGGAAAGGAATACATGAAGTGGCTACAGAAACGATCTGTTTTGGAGAAATATCAATAAAATCAATTTCTTCAGGCTTAGCCATAATATTTTCTCCCAAATGACGGGCAATAACTTGTTCATCCAAGATTTTTCCATTTTCATCATGTTGAACTTTTGCTTGTGCAATGACATAATTCTTTTCTTCATCGGCTGTTAAATAACGCACATCATTTTCGTCAATCACGCTATGATTCACTTTACGATATGGTGTTTCAATAAATCCATATTTATTGATTTTTGCATAAGAAGCAAGTGTAGAAATTAACCCGATATTTGGACCTTCAGGTGTTTCAATTGGACAAATACGACCATAGTGAGAGGCATGAACGTCACGGACTTCATAACCAGCACGATCTCTTGATAAACCACCTGGTCCTAATGCTGATAAACGACGTTTATTTGTTAACTCGGCTAATGGATTAATCTGATCCATAAATTGAGATAACTGAGATGATGAGAAAAATTCTTTCATAGCGGCAGTTAATGGACGAATGTTAGTTAATGACTGAGGAGTGACACTATCAATTTCAGATAATGACATTCTTTCTTTAACGACTCTCTCCATTCTTGATAAACCAATTCTAAATTGATTTTGAATTAATTCACCAACAGAACGTACACGTCTATTTCCTAAATGATCAATATCATCTAATAAACCAATACGACTCATTAAGTTGACTCTATCGTCACTTGCTAAATCTAATGAATCATAAATATCAACAAGATTCAACATATATGAATAGGCAGCAATCATATCAGAAATTGTAATATATTTACAATCTAATGATAAATCTGTCCCAACAACTCTCATTTTCTTTGATTTTGTTTCATCAACATAGACTTCAAGCACTTGAATACGTCCATGTGATTTTAAGAAATCATTTGTTTTAATGTCCATTGTATGAGCTCCAGCCTGGAAAACAGGAGCTAAAAGGTCAACTTTATCTTTTGTTAATAAAGTTCCTTCTTTCATGACAACATTTCCATCTATATCTATAACATCCTGAGCTAAAACACGGTTTGTAATTCTATCTAATAAACTCAATTTTTTGCCAAGTTTAAAACGTCCTGCACGCGCAAGATCATATCTTTTTGCATCAAAAAATCTTGTATATAATAAAGTATTAGCACCTTCTAGCGTTGCAGGTTCTCCTGGTCTTAATTTATTGTAAATTTCAATTAAAGCTTCATCAGTATTGTGAGTTGTATCTTTGGCTAGAGTATTTCTAATAAACTCATGATCACCTAACACTTCAATAATATCTTCATCACTGCTTAAACCTAAAGCACGTAATAAAATTGTACCAGGAATTTTACGTGTACGGTCAATACGTACATTTAAAATATCTTTTGCGTCATTTTCAAATTCAAGCCATGTTCCTCTTGAAGGAATCATGCTTCCTGTAAAAACTGTCTTACCACTTTTATCCATGGCATCAGCAAAATATGCACCTGGTGAACGCACTAATTGTGAAACAATAACACGTTCAGCACCATTAATGATAAAAGTACCAGCATCAGTCATTAATGGAAAATCTCCCATAAAGACTTCGTTTTCTTTAATTTCGCCAGTTCCATTATTCACTAAACGTAAAGTAGCACGAATAGGAGCAGAATAATTTGCATCTCTATCTTTAGCTTCATCTACTGAATATTTTGGCTCATCAAAACGGCAATCAACAAACTCTAAAGTTAAAGTTTCATTAAAATTGCTAATAGGATAAACATCGTTAAAAACTTCTTTGATACCTTCGTTCTTAAACCATTCATAAGAATTTGTTTGGATTTCTACTAAATTTGGTAATTCTAAAGACCCACTAATTCTTGAATAATTACGACGATTAATACGACTTTTTGCCTGAGTTACATTTTTTTCCAAGCCCGCTTCACTCCTTATCAATTATCTCTATCTCCTTATTTAAAGCACGCAAAAAACACTGCTTTTTATATATGAGTAGGCATTTTATTATACTAGCATAGAGGCCAGTTGAAGTCAATACCAAATCATAAATTTCAAAATAACTTTTGAAACAGTAAAAAACAGTGTTATTTTACAGATTTTAAAATAAAATATCCTTTATCACGTTTTATAATTTCACAATTCCCAAAAACATCTTCCATTTTTTTCTTAGCTGAAGGAGCGCCTTGTTTTTTTTGAATAACAATAAATAATTCTCCTTGATTATTTAAATGATCATATGCTTTTTCTAATATTTCAAAAACAATCTTTTTCCCTGCACGAATAGGCGGATTAGAAACAATAATATCAAATGTATCTTTTACATTTTCATAAACCGAGCTTTTATAAGCAATAATATCATTTTCCTGATTATGTTCAATAGACTCATTAGCCAATGCAATAGCACGTTCATTCACATCAACCATTTCAACATGTAACCATGGATAGACTTTCTTTAAAGAAATACCTAAAGTCCCATAACCACAACCAACATCTAATAATGTTTTTTGATGAGATTGTATATTCATGCTTTCCAATAAAACACGCGAACCATAATCAATACGTTCTTTTGAAAAAACGCCACTATCACTTATAAAAACCAGATGATGTCCTCTATATTGAAAAGAAATTTGTGTTTTTTGAGATTTTAAATCAATATTATTTGTATAATAATGTGTCATCTTCTATTCTCCTAAGATAAAAAGCCCTTTGACAAGGGCTTTTTTATTCCAAGAAATTATTTAACTTCTACAGTTGCACCAGCAGCTTCTAATTGTTCTTTAATCTTAGCTCCTTCTTCTGCAGGAATATCTTTCTTAATTTCAGCTGGAACTTTGTCTACTAATCCTTTAGCATCAACTAATCCTAAACCAGTGATTTCTCTTACTGCTTTGATAACAGCAACTTTAGTAGCACCAACATCAGTTAATGTTACAGTTACGTTAGCAGGTGCAGCATCTGCAGCAGCTTCTCCACCAGCAACAACAGCTACAGGAGCAGCAGCAGTTACATCAAATTTTTCTTCGATTGCTTTTACTAAATCATTTAATTCTAAAATTGTAGCTTCTTCTAAATAAGCTAAGATATCTTCATGTGTTAATTTTGCCATTTTATTTTCCTCCGTTCATTTTTAACTATTCAGCAGCAGCTTCTTCAGCTGCATCTCCACCTTTTGCATCAGCAACAGCTTGAATAACTCTTGCCACTTTTGCAACAGGTTCTTTCATACATGCAAGTAACATTGAGTACATACCTTCACGATTAGGTAATTTTGCCACTGCCATAACTTCTTCTTTTGGTAAGAATTTACCTTCGATATAAGCAGCTTTAATTTGTAATGCTTCATGGTCTTTTGCAAAATCAGCTAAGATTCTTGCAGGAGCCACTGCATCATCTTTACCAAACGCTAAAGCATTTGGACCAACAAGGTATTCTTCTAATTCGTTCATACCTTCTTGTTCAACAGCTCTTTGAACTAATGTGTTTTTATAAACTTTAAATCCCACATTTTCAGCTCTTAAAGCTCTACGTAATTCAGTAACTTCAGCCACTGTTAATCCACGATATTCTACAACAACTGTTGATTGTGAAGCTTTTAATTGTTCACTAATTTCAGCAACAACCTGTTGTTTCGCTTCTAAGATTTCTTTTGACATTGTTACACCTCCTATTGATTTTATATATGCAACAATATATCCGTGAAAAACTCCCTCAGTAAACACGAGGGAGTTGTCAATTCTTTGACAATATCACCTCGGCAACTTCATTAAGGTTTCCCCGTTGCTGTCTACGGTATATTGATTGCGTCTTTTTGTTATGACTTCAATTACATTGAAGCAACTTTTACTGAAGGACCCATAGTTGAAGAAACAACGATGTTCTTCATATAAGTTCCTTTTGCAGAAGATGGTTTAACTCTTAATAATAAGTCGTAAACTGTTTTAAAGTTTTCTGCAAGTTTTTCATCATCGAAAGATACTCTTCCGATTGGCATATGAACATTACCATCTTTATCAGTACGGTAAGTCACTTTACCAGCTTTTGTTTCTTGAACAGCTTTTGCCACATCCATAGTGACTGTTCCAGTTTTAGGGTTAGGCATTAATCCTTTAGGCCCTAAAATACGTCCTAATTTTCCTAATTCAGCCATCATGTCAGGTGTTGCAATCATAACTTCGAAATCAAGCCATCCTTTTTGGATATCTTCAAGAATTTCTTTTCCACCTACAACATCTGCTCCAGCAGCTTTAGCTTCTTCAACTTTAGCTCCTTGAGTGACAACTAAAACTTTTTTAGTTTTTCCAGTTCCGTGTGGTAACACAACTGCACCACGTAATTGTTGATCAGCATGTCTTGTATCTAATCCTAATTTAAATACAACATCCACACTTGCATCAAAATTAACTTTACTTGTTTTCTTTACTAAAGCAACTGCTTCATCAATTGGGTAAGCTTTACCTTTTTCAATAAGAGCAGCGGCTTCTTGATATTTTTTACTTCTTTTAGCCATTTTCTTATCTCCTCTTCATTAAATTAAGCATCTAAGCCTTCAACTTTTACACCCATATTACGAGCAGTACCAGCTACGATTTTCATAGCTCCTTCTAAATCGTTAGCATTTAAATCAGGCATTTTGTATTCAGCGATTTCTTTTAATTTTTCAGCTGATAAAGTTGCAACTGTTTGTTTAGAATCAGAAGCAGCTTTCTTAATTCCACATGCCTTTTTGATCATTTCTGCAGTTGGAGCAGTTTTTAATACGAAATCAAAACTTTTATCTTCATAGATTGTCAAAACAACTGGTACAGTTTCTCCCATACGATCTTTAGTTTGATCGTTGAAAGCAGTACAGAATTTTGGCATCTGAATTCCAGCACCTGCTAAAGCTGGCCCTGGTTTTGCTCCCCCAGCAGGGAATTGAATTTTCATAACTCTTGTGACTTTTTTACTCACGCGACACACCTCCTATAAAAATTTGTCCGTGCTGTGGTACAGGACAGTCAATCCTCCCACGCATAGTAACACATATTGCGTCGTTTAATTATTATACATAATCTATTAAGGAATGCAATAGTTTTTTATTGAATAAATCAACTTTTTTATCAAAAAAAGACCATATTTCAGGTCTTTTCATTATAATTCAACTTTTTCTAACTGAACAAGCCCAATTTCCATTAAATTTTGATTACCTAAGAAATCAATCAAAACAGAAGCTTCTTCTTTTTCATGATCAATAGATTCCACTTTTCCCTGTTTTCCAGCAAATGGACCAGAAACAACACGAACTTCATCACCAACACCAAAATCAACTTCAACTTGAGATGTTTTGATACCCATACTTTTTAAAATAGGATCAATTTCTTCCTTAGGTAATGGGAATGGTTTCGCTCCACCACCAGAAGATCCAATGAACCCAGTTACTCCTGATGTATTACGAACAATATACCATGCTTCATCTGTCATGATCATTTCTACCAGTACATAACCAGGAAACATATTTTTCGTTTTATTAATTTTTTTACCATCTTTAATTTCAGTTTCTACGTGTTCAGGAATCACAATATTAAATAGACAGTCCTGTAATCCCATTGATTCAACACGTTTTTCTAAATTTTCTTTAACTTTATTTTCATGACCTGAATATGTATTCACAACATACCAGCGTCTTCCTTCATCATTCATTCCAGACATCTTAATTCAACCCCAATGCTTTTAAAATTAATGCAATAACTGCATCGCTACCATAAAAGTAAATTCCAAACAAAAAGCAAAAAACCAAAACAACAACTGAATTATAAGCCAATTCTTTTTTTGTTAACCAATGAATATTCTTGATTTCAGCACGAATACCCTTTAGTGTACACCATTCTTTGATTTTCATGTCTACCTCCTATTTTGTTTCTTTATGGATTGTATGTTTTCCACATTTTTTACAATATTTTCTTAACTCAAGTCTTTCTACATTTAATCTTTTATTTTTAGTGACTGAATAATTACGTGATAAACACTCACTACAAACTAAGATTACTTTTTGTTTCATGTTCATCACTCCTTTACCGTTAATATAATTTAACATATTTATTTTAGCTCGTCAATGGCAACTATTTTCTTTGAATAGCGATAAACCGCATTATAGACACTTTTTACTGAAATATGAAGCTTTTTTGCAATTTCTACTTCGTCATAACCAGCCTTTTTGTAATTCATAACCATCTTTTCACGTTGTGATGTTTTGGCATCAATCTGTAAAGCATAGTAAGTAGCTGTTTCTTTAACAATCAGATGAACTTCAGGCTGATAACGTTCATGAATATCAGCGACCAGATCTATATAGCGTGTATCTTCATCTTCACTCGTATAACTATCCAAGGAAAGAATTGTCATTCCTGCACGATAACAAACATCCTTATTCACACGCATTAAACTTAAAATACGTTTGGTAATGGCAATCTTCATAAATGTCGATAAGCTTGCTTTTTGGTCATCACGATAACTATCCAGAATATCATGAAAACCCATCATAGCCATTTGAATAAAATCTTCATATTCATAACCATTTATAAAATATTTTGTAAAAGCTAATACCCATTTTGAAACTCTGCGATAATAGCGTTTATAAAGTATATCTTGAGCTTCCTCACTGCCACATCGCATTAAATAAACCAATTCATCATCATAGTTGTAGCCTTGCATGCTACCTCCTTTCTACTTTAAAGGATGACGTGAATTGTAAATCTGATAAAGTATAATCGCTGAAGCAACAGAAGCATTTAAAGACGTAACATGTCCCGTCATAGGTAAAACAACATTCATATCACAATGCTTTTTAACCAGACGTGATATACCAAACCCCTCTGAGCCAATCACAACGACAAGAGGCATATTGTAATCAATGGCACGATAGTCCTGTGATTCATCTAAGTCACAACCAACAACCCAAAAACCTTTTTCCTTTAAATCGTCTAAAGTTCTTGATAAATTCGTCACTTGTGCAACTTTCACATAATCAATGGCTCCAGTAGATACTTTAGCTACGGTTGCAGATAATCCTACACTCCTATTTTTACCAATAATAACACCATCGACTTCAATAGCATCACAAGTTCTTAAAATAGCTCCTAGATTATGTGGATCTTCCAAACCATCAAGCATCAGCAACAATGGTTGTTTCCCTTGTGGAATAGCATTTAAAATTTCTTCAAGCGTATAATAACGATAATCTTGTACTGCTGCCACAATACCTTGATGAACAACAGATCCAACAAGTTGATTTAACTCATCTTTATGACGCACCATATGCACCTTCACATGTTTAGCTTTTGCAAGGGAAAGAACTTTATCATCTTTTGCATTTTTCATCAAATAAACCTCATAAACTGGTTTATTTCCCTTTAAAGATTCTATAACTGTGTTTTTTCCATAAATATATTGTGTCATATTTTTCACTCCATGCGTCTCAAATTTTTCTCATGTTTTTCTCATTTTCACAAACAAATAATTTAAATAACTCAAAAATTTCTGTTATTCTCTCTTGCTTCTTTAATAAATACAAATGTCCTATCAACGCTTCAAAACCTGTCGACTGATTATAGATAAATACTGATGTATTTTTCGGTACATGTCGACTCTTCGCATTTCTCCCTCTTTTATAAATACTTATTTCTTCTTCACCTAACCATTGTTTCAAAATAGCTTCCTGCATAAATGCTGCCTGAGCTTTGGCACTGACAAATGACTTAGAGGCCTGCTGTAATAAATCTGGCTTCATGATGCCTTTTTCAACCAATAGATATTCTCTCACATAAACCTCAAAAACACTATCACCTAAATACGCTAAAGCTAATACATTTATTAATTCTGGTTTCATTATAAAATTCCTTTATTCTGTAATTCTTGTCTTAATAAATCTGCCTGTTCAAAATTCTTTGCACTTTTTTCTTTTTGCCATTGCTGATATAAAGCAATTTCACTATCACTTAACTGTTTTGGATTATAAACAAATCCCATTGTATCTAACATACAAAGCAACGTCTGATAATTCTTTGATATTTCTAAATCATCTTTTTCTTTGACTCTCATCAATTGATTCAAAACTTTCACTTGTCCTAAAATTTGTGACAATGCTAATGAAGTATTCAAATCATCACTCAATGCTTCCACCATTTGATCCACAATATTTTTATAATAATCTTTATGATCAATATGTTGAATCTGTAAATATAAAGACACTTGTTTAATAATATTTTCTACTTTTTCAACTTCTTTTTTCACATTATTCAAGACTTCATCTGTAAAATTCAATGGATTACGATAATGTGTAGAAAGCATGAGCCATTTATAAACATTGCAGCCAAGCTGTTCTAATAAATCTTTAGCCCATAAAACATTTCCTAAAGATTTTGACATTTTCTGATTATTAATGTTAATCATCTGATTATGCATCCAGATATGTGCAATCGGATGATGATGACATGCCATAGACTGTGCAATTTCATTTTCATGATGTGGGAATTTTAAATCCTGTCCACCACCATGAATATCAATGCGTCCATTTTCAAAGATATCATTAATCATAACAACACATTCTGTATGCCATCCTGGTCTTCCTTTAGACCATGGACTATCAAATTGAATTCCTTCATCTGTTTTTTTCCATAATGCAAAATCTGTTGAGCTTTCTTTTTTATCATTATCATCCACACGTTCACTTGCTCCAGCAATCAAATCTTCAATTTTAATCCCTGATAACATCCCATATTCATGAATTTTTGTAACTCTAAAATAAACGTCACCATCAACTTCATATGCATATCCCTGTTCAACAAGACCAGCAATAAAATCAATAATAGGCTGCATCGTTTCAGTTACACGTGGAGCATAAGTTGGAAACAACAAATTTAAACCTCTACGAACATCTTCATAGGCTTTAATATATTTATCTGTTAATTCTTTTTCACTGACACCTTCTTCTTTAGCAGCTTTTATGATTTTATCATCTACATCCGTAAAATTAGAAACAAATGTCACCTTATAACCTAAATATTCAAAAGTTCTTCTCAATATGTCAAACACAATCATTGGACGTGTATTACCAATATGCACATAATTGTAAACCGTTGGTCCACAAACATAAATACTGACTTCTCCCTTTTTAATTGGAACAAACTCTTCCTTTTGATTTGTGAGTGAATTAAACAGCTTCATTCCCTTTCCTCCTTAAATAAAAAAGCATATGATAAAGATTTCACTTCTATTAACCTTATCAAATGCTTTATTAACTCTTTATCTATCAATACTATAACAAATTCATATGAGTTAATCAAGATTAATGATGAACTGTCAAAGATTCTAAATACTGTAAAGCCACACCACTTTGTTCATCATATACATTTTCTGGAGCTTGATAACTATAAATATAACTTGCTTCCTCAGTAAAATATACCATTTGTACAAATTTCATACCCGAAGCCTGATAAGTCCCTGTAAACCGATAACACTCGATACCACTTGGAATAACTTCCTTATAATAATAAACATCAATGGCACCTTCTTCTTCCAATTGTCCTCCATATAATTGAGGCAATTCATTTAAAACATTATCCGTATCATCAATGATTGTTGCGTAAATATACATTTCATCATTTTTTGTAAATCGAACATCTTTTTGATTTTCATTGTTCACATTTAATTGAAAATCTTTAGGGTAATAGAAGGAAACCTGATCAGCGACTTCATAAAGAGTCCCATCTCTTTCTAAAGATATATCTGTTTTCTCTTTTTCACATGCAAAAAGAGTCACAACCAATAATAAAACCGCCAAAATTTTGATTGAGATCTTCATTTTCCTCCCTCCTTATGGAAACATTGTACTAAACTCAACTCTGAAAATCAAATAAAATTTCTTTATCAAACAAAAGAGATAGGTTTCCCTATCCCCTTTATTAATCTAACAATGAATTAAAAACTTTCAAATAGGCATCAGCACTTTTATCCCAATCAAGTTTCGCTTCCATTGCACGATGAACCAATCCTTGCCATTTTTCTTTATCCTGATAAACCTTTAATGCATAGTCAATAATGTCCATCATTTCATGTGCATTATAATTTTTAAAGCTGAATCCATCACCTGTATTTTCATACTCATTATATGGTTCCACGCTATCCTTTAATCCACCTGTTTCTCTGACAATTGGTATTGTTCCATAACGAAGTGACATCATTTGTGATAAACCACAAGGTTCAAATAATGATGGCATCAAGAACATATCACAACCAGCATAGATACGACAAGATAAACCAAAGTCATATTTAAGATTTAATGATAACTTTTGATTATGATAAGCTGCTATTCCTTTAAGTGGTTCTTCATATTTTTGATCACCAGCACCTAAAATCACAACTTGAACATCACGTTTCATCAATTCTTCCATACGATTAATAATTAAATCTAATCCCTTTTGCCAAGTCAATCTTGTGACAATACCAATTAATGGGACATCTTTATTTTCTGGCAATCCACATTCTTTTTGTAAAGCTAATTTATTAATAACTTTCTTTTCATCAACATTTGTAATGTCAAAATGTTCTACAATTTCAGGATCTGTGGCAGGATTGATTGTTTCATAATCAATACCATTTAAAATACCATACAAATCATGACGACGCATTTGTAAGATATTCTGTAATCCTTCACCAAAGCTATCTGTTAATATTTCTTTAGCATAAGTTGGTGATACAGTCGTAATAATATCACTATAATAAATAGCTGCTTTCATCATATTGAAACATCCATCATTACGGCAGTTACCATTATAATAGAGATAATTATCTAATCCAAAATGATCACTTAACAATGCAGGATCACATTTTCCCTGATATGCAATATTATGGATTGTGAAAACAATTTTAATACCTTGATAATATTCATAATATGCATATCTTTCTTTATATAATGTGGCAATCATGGCCGTTTGCCAATCATGTAAATGTAAGATGTCTGGTTTAATATCAATGTGTGATAACAATTCTAAAACTGCAAAGTCAAAAAATGCAAATCTTTCATTATCATCATCATAACCATATAAACCAGGTCTTCTAAAGTATTGTTCATTATCAATGAAATAATAAGTGACACCATCATATTCAGCTTTAAAAACACCACAATAGCATTTTCTCCAACCAACCCAGATATCATAGTTTGTCACATATTCAATTGTATCTGCCAATTTCATATCCTGATATTTAGGCAAAACAACAATACATTCATGTCCTTTTTGAACAAGTGCTTTTGGAAGTGATCCTAAAACATCTGCTAAACCACCTGATTTAATATAGGGATTCGCTTCACTTGTTGCAAATACGATTTTCATTATACAACATCCCCTTCTTTAACATAAAGTGGTTCTCCTTCACCAATAAGCTCTGTTTTCTTTTCTACACGAGCATCTTTATCAATAACTACATTTTCCAAATGAGCTCCTGCGCAAACTTTAGAACCATTTAATATAATACAATTTTTCACAACGGCATTTTTACCAATTGTAACATTTCGTGATAAAATACATCCATCAACTTCACCGTCAATAATAGCCCCATTAGCCACAAATGATTTTTTAACAACGGCATTCTTTAAATATTTTGTAGGTGGTGTATCATTTGTATTGGTAAAGATTGGCCAAGTACTCTTAAAGACTTGTGTTGAAATATCCATATCCAAGAATTCCATGCTCACTTTATAATAAGCTTCATAAGAATCAATGCATCTTGCAAATCCTTTATATTCATAAGCCATGATTTTTCTTTCATCACATAAGTAAGCAAGTGTATCTCTTAAATTAAAGAATGAACTAATCTTTTGAGCATAGCTAATTAATTTTAATAATGTCTTTTTATTAATAACATATGTTTCTAAAGAAATATTTCTCTCTTTTCTATTTCCTTTATTATTCTTGATTTCCATAACTTGTTTACCTTTTAAACGTAAGAAATCAGAACCAACAAATGTTTCATCAGCATTATCGATTTTTTGATAAACCATTGTAATTTCAGCACCAGATTTTGCATGTGCATCAACAACATCAGCATAATTCATTGTTGTAATAATATGAGCTGGTGCAATCACAACATAATCTGCTTTTGATTTTTCAAGAAAAGCAATATTTTCCACAATATTATTAATATCATGATTATACATTGAACTATTTGCATATTTTTCATTGTATAAAAGTGAAACTCCTCCAGATTTAGAGTTAAAATTCCAAGAGTTTCCATTTCCTAAATGTTTAAACAATGATCTTGGTTTTTCTTTAATAAGAATACCCACTGTATCCACATTAGAATTTGACATATTTGATAAAACAAAATCAATAATTCCATAACGACCTAAAAAGCTTACTGAAGCTACTGGTCTTTTTTCTGTTAAACCTTTATATGAAACATCAGAGTGTAAATTTATATATCCAACTACTTTTGCCATCTCGTTAACCCCCTCTTATTATGCATTGTCACTGACAAGTTCCACTTCTTTAGCTTCTTTATTGATGACGTCAGTTGATTTAATGACAACACCTTCATCAACAATAGCTTTGTAGATTTCTGCACCCTCTTCTACCAATACACCTGGCATTAAGACAGAATCAACAACCTTTGCACCTTCACCGATATATACATTGTTGAATAAGACAGAACCTTCTACATCACCATTAACGATACAACCTTGAGTAACAAGTGAATGCTTAATTGATGCTTCTTCACCAATAATTTGAGGTTTACTCAATGTATCTTCAGTATAGATTTTCCAATCCTTTTTCACATTATAAAGATCTAACTCTTTATCATCTAACAAGTCCATATTGGCTTGCCATAAACTTTCCACAGTTCCAACATCTTTCCAATAACCAGAGAATTCATAAGCATATAATTTTTTCTTATCTTCTAACATCATTGGAATGATATTCATACCAAAATCATGTTTACTATTTTCATCTTTTGCATCTTCAATCAAATATTTTCTTAATTCTTTATAAGTAAAGATATAAATACCCATAGATGCCAAAGTTGATTTTGGTTTTTCAGGTTTTTCTTCAAATTCATAAATTGAACCATCTTTATTTGTATTCATAATACCAAAACGACTTGCTTCTTTTAAAGAAACATTTAAAACAGCCACTGTTAAATCAGCACCTTTTTCTTTATGTGCTGCCAACATTTCAGCATAATCCATCTTATAAATATGGTCTCCTGATAAAATCAAAACATATTCAGGATCATATTGATCTAAGAAACTGATATTCTGATAAATGGCATCAGCTGTTCCTGCATACCATGTTGCTCCAACTCCACCTCTTTCACGAGCTGGCAAGATAGCAGCTAATGAGTTATTTCCATCAAGTCCCCACTTAGTTCCAGCACCTACATATGTTCCAAGCAAGACTGATTCGTATTGTGTCAAAACTCCAACAACATCAATTCCAGAGTTCGCACAATTACTTAAAGGAAAGTCTATAATTCTATACTTTCCTCCAAAATGTACAGCAGGTTTCGCTACTTTTGCAGTTAATGCTTCAAGACGTGTTCCACGTCCTCCAGCTAAAATCATCGCAACAATTTCTTTTCCCATAATTTTTCCTCCTCAATTGTGATTATGAAAGTGCTTACCTATACCTTTATTTTATCACAATCTTTTTTAAAAAAATACTATTTCATGTCAATTTTAATTAAAAATTTTTATCAAATTTTTATCAATTTCATCCTGTTTTTAAATAATATTGAACTCATCAATATTTTTTTATTTTTAGCAACTTTTCTAAATTTTTTCATATAGTGAATAGAGGTGATTAGAATGTCTCCTAGAATCTTATACAACGATTCTGATGTTGATTTACTGGCACGCATTATGAAAGCTGAAGCATTAGGTGAAGGTGAAGAAGGTATGTTGATGGTCGGTAATGTTGTCGTAAATCGTGTCGTAGCTAACTGCGATGTTTTTAAAGATACACGCACAATTTCTGAAGTTGTTTATCAAAAAAATGCTTTTTCTGGGGTCGGACAACCATTATTCAATCAACCTGTTAACGCCAAAGAAAAAGAACTGGCTTTACGCAATATTGATGGTTATCGTATTGAACCAGCTACAAATGCCTTATGGTTTAAAAATCCTGGCAGCAATGTCTCATGCCCCCAACAATTTTATGGCGAACTCAGCGGACGTTACAAAAATCACTGTTTCTATGCACCTGGTGCTAAATTAAATTGCGACTTATAGGAGGATATATGGATACAAACAATCAAACAATCGTTCCCGGATCTCAAACCTCATCTCTACCAACTCCCATTTCTGAACAGACTTATTTAGAAAATATTTTACGTTTAAATATCGGAAAACTTGGTACTTTTTACTTCACATATACTGGCAGTGAAGACTGGCGCGATCGTGTATACAAAGGTATTATCGAAGAAGTAGGACGTGACCATTTTGTCGTACGTGACCCAAAAAATCAAAAATATTATATTTTTCAGTTCGTCTATTTCGTTTGGGCCGAATTTGATGAACCTATCAATTTTAATACACGATAGCAATTAAAAAAACCAATAAAGTTTCGTTCTTTATTGGTTTTTATTCACTGACTTTCTTTAATTCCTGATTTTTTAATTCAATCAGATATTTTCTCACTTTCGAGATAAAATGCAATGACCCCGTTACCACAATATGCTGTTTTTTTATATAAGCTGTCTGCATAGCCTCAATATAACTTTTAACAATTGTTAATTGAGGACGTGGTTCTATGGTCGATAAATCAATAGCTCTTTCATCCTGAAACGTTGTCACATAGACAGGATAACCTGCTTTTAACATTTCATCAATCATCTCATCAACATCACGATCATTCAAACAAGAAAAGACAATCGCTACATCCTTTTCTTTTTTGACTCTTAATGTCTGCAACAAAGCTTGGATTCCAGGCATATTATGTGCTCCATCAATATCAACCTGTACATCATGATAAGATAATGTTTCATAACGCCCTTTCCATGAAGCCTGTTCAATCGCTGGTTGTGTAACAACAGGATCAAACTTAATAAGTTTTGAAGCAATAGTTAAAGCAAGTCTGGCATTTGTCACCTGATAGATTCCTTGATTTTCCAAGGTAAATGCCATATCACGATATCTAAAATGGAATGGATAACGTGACACCTGATATTCTGGAACGACATACATCACTGCTCCCATAGCATCACATTGTTCTTGAAATCTTGCTAGAATTGTTCCTTTTGTTTCACTGGTAATAAACATCTGATTCGGTTTTATGATACCCATCTTTTCATTAATAATATCATAAATATCCCCTAATTGTTTTTGATGATCAAGCCCTATATTCGTAATAGCACTGACAATAGGATCAATGACATTCGTTTTATCATTCAATCCGCCAATACCCGTTTCAATAATACGATAATCCAAATCTAAAGATTGAAAATAAGCCAACATGATTAAGACATCAATTTCAAACATAGATAACTGATCTTCTTCAATGATGCGATAATATTGATTCACGTATTTCAATAAATCTTCATCACTTATAGGAATATCATCAACACGAATACGATCATTATGACTAATCAAATAAGGTGATGTAAAAGTTCCAACTTTATACCCATGAGCATTTAAGATACTTCTTAAATAATTCACAGTTGAACCTTTTCCATTGGTTCCAGCAATATGTATCATATTTTTTTGTTTCATTAAAATGTGACATTTATTTAAGGTTTCTCGAAATTGATCAATTGTTCTTTTACTTCTTTTTGATTCTATATATGCAATGGCATCATTCACATGAGTAAACATTAACGAATCCTCCAATCTATCGGTTCTATCCCTTGACTTATTAAAAACTGATTCGTTTTAGAAAAAGGTTTCGAACCAAAAAAACCACGGTAAGCTGATAAAGGTGAAGGATGAGGGCTAGTAATGACACAGTGTTTGGTCTGATCAATCATTTTCGCTTTATCAATAGCCTGTCTTCCCCACAATATAAATACTAATGGCTTCTCTCTTTGATTCATAGCCTCAATAATATGATTGGTGAAAATTTCCCATCCTTTTTCTTTATGAGAATTAGCACGATGAGCCTGTACTGTCAAAACAGTATTTAATAATAACACACCCTGATGTGCCCACGCAGATAAATCACCATGACGAGGAATATCAATTCCAACATCATCATGTGCTTCTTTATAAATATTAACCAGACTCGGTGGAATTTGCACACCCTTTGCGACACTAAAAGCCAAGCCATTAGCCTGATGTTCTTCATGATAAGGATCCTGCCCAATAATGACAACTTTAATATCATCATAATCTTTAAAATTAAAGCAATGAAAAATACGATTGCGAGGTGGATAAACCGTATGTATCTGATATTCATGATTCACAAAAGCTTCTAACTGCTGATAATAAGGCTGTTGACGTTCATGATCAATAATTGTTTTAAAATCCATTAAAGAATAAACCTTTCTACAATTTCAGCAATGACACCTTCATTATTGTCTGCTTTTGTGACAACATCACAAACTTTTTTCACATCTTCCACAGCATTACCAGCTGCAACTGATAAACCAGCAACTTCTAACATTGGTAAATCATTATAATTATCCCCTACAGCAATGCATTCAGATAAATCAACACCAATAATTTGAGCTAAATGTTTTAATCCCTGTCCTTTATCCACACCAATCTTATTAAACTCCATATAACGATTAGAAGAATAGCTTACTGCACACATTCCCTCAGTGATAGCTTTCATTTGAGGTTCCAGACTCATTAAATAAGGTACATCTGTATTTTGGAAAAGGATTTTTGAGATCGGCTCATCCTTTAGAAAATCCATTGTATTTTCAGTCATGATTTCACATTCAACCTGTTGTTCACGAATACGCTTCGCTTCAGATTCAGATAAATTATAAACATAGACTTTATCCTTTGTATAAATATGCTGGCAGACATCTTGCTGTAAACCAAATTCAAAGATTTCTTTTGTCTTTTCAAAAGAAAGTCCTTCAAAATATAAAAGCTTATTATCTTTGTTTTCTGTTAAAGCTCCACCATTGAAAGATAAGACATATTCTTGTGGTATATCATACAATCCTAATAATTTTAAATCACGTTGAATAGACATGAAACCACGCCCAGTTGCTGGGACAAATTTCACTCCTTTTTCTTTCGCCATTCGTATAAAATCAATATTTCTCTGACAGATCTTATGTTGATCATTCAACAATGTTTCATCCATATCACTTGCGATCACTTTATATTTCACTTTTATTTTTCCCCCTTTAAAATAAATTTTTCAATCACTTCTTTAACAGCTCCCTGATCATAGTCCACCGTTGTAACATAATCACTGATGGCTTGAATATCTTGAGCTCCTCCAGCCACACAAACACCTAAACCAGCTTCCTGAATCATCGAAACATCATTATAATTATCACCAATCGCAATCACATTTTGTTTATCTATATGAAGATAATCAGCTAACCATTTCAATGCTGCCCCTTTACTGACACCTAAAGGATTAAATTCCAGATAACGATATGATGAATAACTGATTGAAAACTGTTTTTTGATATCCTCTGGTAAATCTTGTTCAACACTCTTTAAATAATCCATATCAGGTTTGACATATAAAAATTTCGCAATCTTTTCATTTTTTAAAAAATCCATATGATAATCATCTATAACCGTAAACGCTGCTTTTTGAGCTTTTTTTCTTGCAATCTCCGTTGGGTCTGGTTTAAATAAATAACAATGATTTAATGTAAAAATCATAATACATACATCATAATTTTCTCCTAAGTCAAAAAGTTGTTTAGCCTGATCAAAAGTTAATCCCTGAAAAGACAATATTTGAGCATTTTGATTTTCTACAATCAGCCCACCATTAAAACAAATAGAATATTCATGGGCCTGCTTGGCTGTTCCAATTTCTTCAAGAATATCTTCAATCATTGAAAATGAGCGTCCCGTCGCTGGCACAAACTTAACATCCTTAAGCTGTCTGATAGCTTCCTGATTAAACTTAGGAACATGATGATTGACTAACAATGTTTCATCTAAATCGGATAAAATCATTTGATACATGATCATTCCTCCTCATATAAAAACGCCATGAATAGAGGCACTCTTTGACGCCATTCGCTTTCATTATGTCCAGCCCCTTCAAAATAATGGGCTTCCAGATGTTCTATTCGAGATTGTAATTGCTCGTAAATGATTTGATTGCTTTCTATGTACCATTGATTAATCTTTTGATCATCACCACTTTCAAATTCACCCAAGTCCAAATAAAAACGATTATCCTGACTATATTGTTGATGCCTGATCACATCTAAAAATTCATCAACATAGAACCAGAAAGCGGTAGATAAAGCCGCACACTTTTTAAAAACATCAGGATAACGAAGAGCCCCATAAGCACTAATAACTGCCCCCATAGAGCTACCCACAATACCAGTATTTTCTTTTTGGGTACGAAAACGTTGATCAATATAAGGTTTAAGCTCATCTTTTAACCAATCAATATAAGCTTTTCCTTCTCCACCAATAATCATGCCTTTTTGACCCGTTTCCTGATAAGACAATGCTTCATTAATCTTCCATGGACCATACTCATCCATACGTTTAAAACCTGTTTCATTGCATGGAATGGCGACAAGGATGATTTCCATTCCTGTTTGTTTGACATACTCTAAAAATCCCCAACTTATACCACAATAAGAGGAATAATCAAAGAAAGCATTTTGTCCATCTTGAATATAAAGAACAGGATAATCTTTATTTTGTTGATAATAATCATCTGGTAAATATACAATAATTTCACGTTCTCGCTGTAATGTTTTCATGGGAAAACAAAAAGATACAAACATTTCACAACCTCCTTTGATAAGACAAAAAAATAAGCCCGAGCTTATTTTTTTGTTTCTGGTAATTTAATAACCTCTTCTCCATCATCAGGAAAAATATATTGCTCTCTGGCATATCTGGCAACATAATCATCATCCGCTAAAAGTTCCACTTCTTCAGATAATTCTTTCTTTTCCTTTTCTAATTCTGCCTTTCTTTCTTCTAGTTGTGCGAGCTGCTGCTTTTGACCTATGACACGATAAGCATTCACTCCTAGGGTATAAATCAGCAAAGCAGAAATACCAATATAGACAAAGCCTAAGAGTTTTTTATATCTTGGTGTTTTCTTTTTTGCCATTTTCTCTTCATCCTTCCTATTCTTTTTTGTATTATACCATTAATATAACGAAAAAAGAAGATAAAAGGTGAGAATATTCTTTTGAAAATAGATACAATCTTTTCTAAAAAGTACAAAAGATAATACGCATAATAATGACTATATAACAAATATCCCATCAACATAAAAATAAAAAAATAAAGTCTTAAAATTCCTTCATTCAAGAACACCAAACCATAGAAATAAAGCATTCCAAAACAGATACCTATCAGACATTGACAAATGTATCTTAAAAACATGGGAACACCATACAACAAACGATTCATGATATGATAAACACCCGTCATGACAAAACCAAATAAAAAGGAATAAAACAGACATTGAAACTGTACAATTAAAGACATTATTTCAAGAGTTTATTAAACATTTTTTCTTTAGGATGTTGCTTTTTCTTATCTGAAACATAACTGATACTATCAATATTGCCACGAATACTGACTTCATTTTGATCTTGATCTAAACGCACTAACGTCAGTTCACTTCCTGTAATATTTAAATAACCTAGGGATGTTTCAATCAAAAATTCATATGCATCAAAACTTTCTATTTTTTTAACTCCTGTTAACTCTAAACTTTTACGATCTTTTAAACATACATGATGATAAGGCGTCTGTTCAAAATGTAAACTATTATCCATATTCAACCCTCCTACATCAACATATGTATATCAAAAAGAATTATGCTAAAAAGAGGTCTACAAAATTGTAACCTCTGGCTTTTTCTTCTCTTCTATAATTTCATATAACATATGACTATCATCTTTTAAAACATGTTCTCTTAATTCTTTGACTTTCACCACAAGAATACTACGTCCAAATTCTACTTCAATGATGTCATCTATCTTTAATTGAGTGGATGGTTTTGCGACCTTTCCATTCACTTTAACACGTGAAGCTTCACTCATTTCTTTGGACAAAGTTCTTCTTTTAATAATTCTTGATACTTTTAAAAATTTATCTAAACGCACGATTCTATTTCCTCCTCAATAATATCTTTCACAAAATCCAGCAAAGTCTGATCCATTAAATAATAAGGTGTCTGATGACTTAACATAATCAAAGCCCCTTGTATTTCCTGTTCACAAAGCAATGGATAAATAGTCACTTGTTCCTGTTTACCATAAAATTCCATCGTCGTTTCAATATGCTGTTCTTTTTGATCTAATAATAATAGAAAATCTTTTGTTAAATCACGTCTTTGATATTTAGCCAGTCCATCTGATGAACAGACCACAATACATCTTTTATCACACAGTAAAAACGTATTATGGTACTTACTATAAAGACGTTCTAATAAGATTTGAATTGTGGGACTTAATTTATGCAAGATAGAAAATTTTGTTAAAACAATGTGATTATGTTCTACAGCAAACGAAACACTTTCTCCTTCTTTCAACATTAACTGTTTTCTAATTTCTTTAGGAATAACAATTCTTCCTAAATCATCAATTCTTCTAACCATTCCAGTTGTTTTCATGACTCTTTCACCTCAAATATTCATTTGATATTAGTATATCCACTCCCAATTCTTTTAATCTTTGATATTCTTTAAAATCAGGAATTGTCCATGAAGCAACAAGAATATTGTGTTGTTTTAATTGTTTGATTCTTTGGCTATTTAAAAAATCATAACGTGGATGAAAAGCTCCAATATGATATTTGAGAAGCTCCTGATATTTTTTATCATAATTTTCTTCCATTAAATATCCTACATATCCTTGTGGATAAAGACTTTTCATTTTTAATACTGATGGTAAATAAAATGATGAATAATAAATTTTCTTTTCAACACCTAACTGACAGACCAGCTGATGCACTTTTTCTTCAAGCTCAGTATAATGAATAACATCTGTCTTAAGTTCAATATTGACTAAAAAATCTTTATCTTGAATAAAAGTCAGTAAATCTTTTAATAATGGTAAAGGATAATAACCAGCAGATCCATGAGAAAATGAAAATCTTTTTAATTCATCATATGTGTAGTCTTGAATATATCCTTTTCCATCACTTGTTCGATCAATGGTTTCATCATGAATCAAAACCAGTTGACCATCCTTGGTCATATGAACATCTGTTTCCACGCCATCAAAGCCTTTTTGGTAAGCTTGAACAAAAGCTTCCATGGTATTTTCTGGATACTGAGCACTATATCCTCTATGAGCGAATAATTTCATATCTTTATCACCTGCACTATGCTATAATATTATACTATAAATGTGAGGTGTTACAAATGATTAAAGCTATATTTTTTGATATTGATGGAACTCTTTTATCACACTCAACACAAAGTGTTCCTGAATCTACCAAATTAGCTCTGCAACTATTAAAAGAAAAAGGAATTTATACTTTTATCGCAACAGGAAGACATATTTCTGAAATCAGGGATTTACCTTTAGATGATTTAGAATTTGAAGGATATATTACACTTAATGGTCAATACTGTTACAACAAAAACAAAGTGATTTATGATTTACCAATTGATCCACAAGATATTCAACAAATTCTTTCTTTCATTGATCAAAAACCATTTCCATGTATTTTTGTTGAAGATGATAAAATGTATATCAATTACCACAATCAAGCTGTTGAAACAGTACAAAAAGCCATTTCTACCCCTTTACCCGAATTAGGTGATTTAAAACGTGGTTTGACTCATCCTATTTATCAAGTCATTCCTTATGATATTACAGTTGAACAAGAACAAGAAATTCTCCAACAGATGCCCCACTGCCAATATACACGTTGGCATGATTTAGCCATTGATATCATTCCAAAAAAGGGTGGTAAACAAAATGGCATTTTAGAAGTTTTAAAAAGCTATCATATCTCACTTGAAGAAACAATGGCATTTGGTGATGGGCATAATGATATAGACATGTTAAAGTTAGTTAACATTGGTGTTGCAATGGGAAATGCAAAGGATGAAGTCAAAGAAGCCGCTGATGAAGTCACTGATGATATTGATCATGATGGTATTTATCAGGCACTCAAAAGACATCATATCATCTAAATATTCATTTATCATTTTTGATAAAAGGACAAGGCATGAAAACCTTGTCCTTTGATTTATTGTGTTAAAACTTCAGTAATCACAGGTACAACTTGCTTCTTTCTTGAAATAACACCAGGTAAACTTGCCTGCTGATCAACAAGTTCAACATGGAAAGCTGTTTCCACATAATCTTTACGAGGCCCTGCGACTAAAACTTCACTTGTCGCATTAATAACATCAGTTAAAAGCAACATTGTAAATTCCATATGATTATCTTTTGCAACCTGTTCCATATAATCAAGCATATCTTTTTTATATGGAGCAAATCCTTCAATATCCATTGTATTGACTTGTGCAACACCTGCTGATAAATCACCAAATGTAAACTTCTTATAATCCTGATTGAAGATTTCTTCAACAGTTTTACCAACCAATGAAGTTCCTGCTTTAAACATACTCATACCAAATTCTTGAATATCTACTCCAGCTATAGCTGCAAGTTCTTTAGCCATTTTGGTATCGGTTGGTGTACATGTCGGAGATTTAAATAACAATGTATCACTGATAATAGCCCCTAACATTAAACCAGCCATATCTTGAGGAATCTCAACACCAGATTCTTTATAGCATTTTGCTACAATTGTTGCAGTACATCCAACTGGTTCAGCTCTAAATAATACTGGTCCAACTGTTTGAATATCAGCAACTCTATGATGGTCAATGATTTCTAAAATTTCAGCTTCTTCAATGCCATCAATAGCCTGACTTCTTTCATTGTGATCGACTTGAATGACTTTCTTCTTCATTCCATTTAACACCTGATAACGTGAAATAGATCCAACAACTCTACCCATAAAATCAATAACTGGATAACTGCGATAACGTGTTTCACTCATGACTTCTTTAACATAATCGACTGTATCATCAGTTGAAAAAGTTGTTAAACCACCTTTTTGCATAACATATTCTACTGGTACAGCCTGAATGATTTGTTGTGATGCCATGAATGTATTGAATGGTGTTGAAATGACACTCATATGTGCATCTGCACAACGCTGTAATAATTCTTTAGAGATAGAAAGTGATCCAGTTAAAATAATCAATGATATCTTTTTATTCATTAAATGTTCAATCGCTTCATCACGATCTCCACCTACAATGACAACATCATTTTCATGCACACGTTTACTAGCTTCTTCGCCAGTCATAGCGGCAATATGAATTTCACCTTTGATTGTCTTTAACTGTTTATCCAAATAAAGAATACTTGCATCCAATGTATCAATCACATTTTCAATTGGTGTATTTGCTTCTTTTAGAATTTGACTGTCCCATTGGTCCATATATCCTTCAATAATATTAGAAGTTGATAATAATCCCAATAACTGACTATGATCATCTAATACAGGAGCACTTTTTAAATTCTGCTGTTTCATTAATGACCATGCTGTTTTTAATGTTAATTCTTTTGAAAAGACTGTCACTTTATCATATTCTAAGTCTTCAACTGTCTGTTTAACAGTTTTTAATAAAACTGGAATCTCTGTATGGAATCTTTTTAAAATATATTCCGTTTCCTTATTAATTTTTCCTAATCTGACTGGTACCGCATTATAACGTCCAATTGTAAATAAATAATTGGCATAAGCAATCGCACTACAAATAGAATCACTATCTGGATTTTTATGCCCACTGACAAAAACAATATCTTTCATGTCTATCCCCTTTCTCTACATTTTCTTTAAATAACGATAAATTGTCGGTTCACTTACAGCCAATTTTTCAGCAACAAGTACAATTGCACCCTTGACTTTAAATGTTCCTTTTTCCTGTAAGTATTTGACAACCTTGATCTTTTCTTCAACATTTAATCTTTCAACTAGAAAATAACTTGGAAAGCCCATTTTTTCCAGGCATTCTTTAATATATTTATCAATCATTTCATCCAATGGTGATGATAAAATCTCAATTGGATTATCAAGCTTAAATTCTACGTCTTTACGTTCTTTAATACCAAGAATTCTTTTTAATGTCGTTTCTATATATTCATAATCAGAAATATTGACATTGACACAAAGCATTCCTACAGGCATTTCCTGCCCATCTTCTTTGATAAAGTATGTTGCTGAACGAAGTAATTTTCCATCACTACCTGTTGTTTTATAATTCATGACATAATCATGATCTTTATATTGTTTTGTTTTTAAGTAATGAATAGATAAATTAGATAATTTAGCACCTATTTCTCTACCAGAAATATGACTATTCGCAATCGCAACAATTTCCTGTTCTTTGGAAGTGAGATCATGAAGCGCTACTTCCACATTATCACCTAAAGCCTCCCCTAAAAAATCAACTAACTTTGCATAGGGTTCTAATAATTTATACATGAATTTCGCCTCCAATGTGATTATACACTATATTTTCAAAAAGAGATAGCTTTTTTATCATGATAAAAACTAATTATGAAATTTCTATAGATGCATCAATCATATATTGATGATCACTCCCATTATATTCTGTGAAAGATAGCTCATCAAAAAGATTGTGACAAGAATTTCTGCAATGATGCCACATATCATACCATTCATACAGGACTTCGCTTTTTGAGGAAAGTCTTTACGCCAAATGATATATAAAACCAATCCTGCAAGTGGCGCAAAAAAGGAGATCAGAGCAAATAAAAAACTGGGTGCATCTGTTTCATGATAGACATATGGTGAATTTTGTAAGGGATAGCCACAATTTGGACAATACTGCATATCCTCCTGAACCACTTTTCCACAATGCTGACAATACACAAAAACCACTTCCTTTTCTACAATCTTTTCATGATATCATTATCATATTCAATTTTTTAAAATAACTCTTCTTCATATTATTATATCATTTTCAATTCAATAACAAAACAAACATAATCCAAACTATAAAACAAAAGACTTAACTTCTTTTATAGAAATTAAGTCTCCTATCATTTTAATCAATAACTTTCATACCACCATATTTTCTGATTTTTAAAATATGACAGCTTCCTTCACCAAAATATTTTTCAATTCCCTGTTTATATGCTTCAACATAATCATCTTCTACAAAAGCTTGAATTGTTCCAGCAAAACCACCACCATGAACACGACATACTCCATGTGCTCCTAATAAATTTTCAGACAATGCGAGAGCTAAAGAAACAGCCTGTTGTCCAACATAATGATTAGAATAAATATTTTGAAGATATTTAAATGAACTTTCTCCTGAAGCTTTAACAATTGTCTTAAAAGTATCAAAGTCTTCCTGTTTTAATGACTGAACAGCCTGTTGAACACGTTTATTTTCTTTAAAGACATGAATGGCTCTTAAAACAGCACGGTCATTGACTGCTTCTCTGACTTCAGTTAAATGTTCATAAAATTCTTTTTCGTCCACATCTCTTAAGTATTCCTGATGGAAGAAATGATCGACTTCTTTCAATTCTTCAGGAATAGACGCATAATCTTCTGTTAAATCGGCGTGTGAAGCATGGACATCAACAATACACAAACTATGATGGAAACGTGGAAAATCAACATTTATTTTTTCTACAATAGGATTTTCATTATCCTTGAAATCAATATGAATCAAACTTCCCACTGAGCAGGCACATTGATCCATTAATCCACATGGTTTTCCAAAATAAACATTTTCACTATATTGACCAATTTTCGCAATTGTGACAGGATCTACTTTCATATCATTATACATACCTGATAATATTGTTCCAATCATCACTTCAAAGGCAGCTGATGAAGATAATCCAGAACCTTGTAAAACATCACTTGTCATATATCCAACAAAGCCACCAATTTTATGTTGAAGTTGTTGGAATCTAGCAAGAATACCACGAATCAATCCTTCTGATGACTCTTTTTCATTTTCTCTTAATGTCAAATCATCAATGTGAATAGCTTCAATATCATAATCATCAGATAAAATTTTAATCTTTGTATCATCTTTTGCAACCACTGCAATGATATCTAAATTAATAGCTGCAGCTAAAACTTCACCATGTTGATGATCAGTATGATTCCCACAAACCTCGCTTCTTCCAGGTGTGCTATAAATGCTGACTTCCTGATCACCATATAAATCAATGAATTTTTCAATAGCTTGAACATATCTTGATTTTTGATGTTCTAATTGTTCCTGATCAACATAAATATCTAAAAATGTATCATTATAAACATTGTTTTGAATATCTTGAATAATTAAACTTGCTTTTTTCATTATTGAATAACTTTAAACTGATATGATGTTATTTCATCATATGTTTCTCCTTTCTTTAATAGTGTTGTTGGATGTTCTTCTAAATGGATTGCATCAGGCATATTTTGTGTTTCAATACATACAGCATCTCTTGCATAATAGCGTTCTCCATATTTTCCTAATCTTCCATCCAAATAATTAGCTGTATAAATCTGAGCTTGTGGTAAAGTTGTTGACACAATCAATTGTCTTCCTGTTGGCTCATGAGTTAAAATAACCTGATTGCTTTGCGTATCAAAAAGAAATGGATGATCAAATCCTTTACCAATTTTTAACTGTTCATCATCCTGTTCTACTCTTTCACCAATAAGTGCAGGTTGTCTAAAATCAAATGGTGTTCCTTCAACATCTTTCAATTCACCAGTTGTTAAACCATCAGAGTCAACGCAGGCAAATTGGGATGCATGAATCTGTAAAGTATGCTGATAGATGTTTTCTTTGTGTCCTGACAAATTAAAATATGAATGATTTGTAATATTAATAAGTGTATCTGCTGATGATGTTGCCTGATAATGAGCTGTTAAAGTATCATCTTTTAATGTATATATGACTGTTAAATCTAAATCACCTGGATAACCTTCTTCTCCATCTTTTGATAAATAGTGAAGTTTTAATGTGTGTTCATCTTCAATTGTATAATCAAAAACCTGATAACTAAATCCTTTGATCCCACCATGTAAATGGTTAGGACCGTTATTAACAGCCAAATGGTAATCTTGACCATTTAAACTAAATTGTCCTGCTTTAATTCTATTAGCAACTCTTCCTACCAACGCTCCTAAATAAGCATCTAGTGTCTGGTATTGTGTAAAATCATCATAACCTAAAACGACATCATCTTTATGTCCATTTTTATCTGCCATGATAACTTTGATAATTGTACATCCATAATTGGATACAACAACTTCTAATTGTTCATTTTTCATAGAAATCAAATCAATTTGATCATCTATATGTTTGATCACTTCAATCATTATTATCCTCCTCCTTACATAATGACTCTACAAAACTACAAAACGCTTCAATACCTTCATCATTCATTTTAAAAACACCAGCATCTTCTAAAACTTCTACAAACTTTATTGTGAGAGCTGTTTTCAAAACATCATCAACCGTATCTTCTTGAATCTGATAGTTTTCTTTGATTTCATTATACCATAATTCATGTTTCTGTAATTCAGGATATTCACTGATTTCTTTTTTTCCTAATAGACAGTCTTTTAATAATTCCAATTCCACTTTCAAACGTGCTGGTAAAACTGCTAAGCCCATCACTTCTATTAAACCAATATTTTCTTTTTTAATATGATGCAATGAAGCATGAGGATGAAAAATACCATCAGGATGTTCTTGAGAAGTTCGATTATTTCTTAAGACAAGATCCATTTGATAGTCATGATTTTTCATTCTTGCGATTGGAGTGATGGTATTATGTGGTGTTTGATCACTGTGTGAAAGAATATCTAGAGATGGATTAGAATAATTCTTCCATGCTTTTAATGTTTTTGTCGCAAATTCAACAATTTTTTGTGAATCTTGGCAAGTTACTCTGATTGTTGAAAGTGGCCATTTTAATATTTCAATCTTTAAATCAGGATATTTATCCCATGACATTGTTTTAATAACATCTGCATTATTCATTGGAAACTCATAACATCCACCCTGATAATGATCATGTGTTAAAATTGATCCTCCTACAATTGGTAAATCTGCATTAGAACCTAACATATAATGAGGAAACTGTTCAACAAAGGATAAAAGATGTTGAAACGTATCTTGATTAATCACCATAGGAATATGTTCTTTATTGAAAACAATACAGTGTTCATTGTAATAAACATAAGGTGAGTATTGTAAATAATAATCCGTAGCATTTAATTTCAATGGAATAATACGATGGTTTTGTCTGGCAGGACGATTAAAATCACCGCTAAAACCTACATTTTCCTTGCATAGTAAACATTGAGGATATCCACTTGTTTTGACTAACTTTGCTTTTGCAATATCTTTAGGATCTTTCTCTGGTTTAGACAGATTAATCGTAATATCTATATTGCCATATTTATAATATTTTTGAAATTTAATATTCTGGTCCGTTCTGTTTTTACGAATATAATGAGAATCAATAGAAAGCTGATAAAAATACTTTGTCGCATCCTGAGGAGAACGGGCATAGCGTTGACGAAATTCTCGAATCACCTCACTAGGTCTAGGCATCAGACAATTCATAATGCGTGTATCAAATAAATCTTTTTCCACAATACTATCTTCAATAATTCCCTTATCCACTGCATAGTCTAACATCTTTTCTAAAATACCTGTACTGTCACTAATCGTTTCATGAATATCTTCTTTATAAAATTCATTCATTTTTAATAAATCCAACAGTAAGTTGACTGTATAGTCCACATCTTCCTCTTGAATCAGATGATGATCTAACCCAAATTGTATTAACTGATTAATCTCATGGTTCATATTTTGACCCTCCCTTTTCTTACCTATACCATACCACGCTTCCAACAAAACTTCAAACATTATTTACTTATTTTTAAGTAAAATTTTACTTATAAAGTTATTCTATGAATTTCATGGCTTTTTATAACATTTTCCTATATAATATAGAAAACAAGGAGGTAATTATGGCCACTTTAAAAGATATTGCCCAAATGGCTCAAGTTTCAATTGCGACAGTTTCCCGCATCTTAAACAATGATCCTACATTAAGCGTTCCTCAACAAACAAGAGAAAATGTCTTAGAAGCCGCAAAAGCACTGCAATACCAAAAGAAAAAGAAAAATGACCCTGGTATTCATATTTGTCTGATTCAATGGTATTCTTTACAACAGGAAATCAATGATCCCTACTACTTAACTTTACGTCATGGTGTAGAAGATTATTGTGCCAAAAATGGAATTATTTTAAGAAGAATATTTAAAGATGATGTGAACATTGAAAAGTCTTTAAAGGGAATTGATGGGATTATTTGCCTAGGTAAATTTAGTAAAAGTCATATTGAAACTTTAAAAAAATATAATGATGCTATTATTTTATTGGATATGGATTATGAAAATTTAAAAGAATGTTCGATTGTTTTAGATTTTGATTTAGCTTTAAAACAAGCTCTGACATATTTAACAGATCTAGGTCATCAAAAGATTGGTTATCTTGGTGGTGTTGAATATTTAGATGATGGACAAGCTTATGATGATATAAGAAAAAAATCTTTTATCAAATATGCTAAAGAATATCAAATAGAATATGAGGATTATATGATTGAAGGAGAATTTACCAGTGAATCAGGTTATGCTATGATGTCAAACATGATTCAGTCTCATCATTTACCAACAGCTCTTTTTGCTGCCAGTGATCCGATTGCGATGGGCGCAATGAAAGCTTTGAATGATTATGGTTTCCATATTCCTGATGATATTTCTATTATTGGTTTTGATAATATTGATGCCAGCAATTATACATATCCGCCTCTTACAACTTTTTATGCTCCTGCATTTGATATGGGACAATTTGGGGCCAGATTACTTCATCAGGCTATTAAAGATCATACCAAACTCTTACCAATGCGTATTCAACTCCCATGTTATTTAGTAGAAAGAGAATCATGTCAAGCTTTATAATTTCTAACAAAAATCATATGATAAATTTTATGTTTATCAACTGAAATAATCAATTTTTTAAAAAAATATATCTTGGATAAATAAAAAAACAGGATTGATGAAGCAACCCTTATGATTTGGATAATCCGATCATAAAGATCACTTCATTTTCCTGTTTTATTTTTGTTTTAATGCTTCATCAATCGCTTGAGCTGCTTTTTTACCAGCGCCCATAGCCAAAATAACTGTAGCTGCTCCAGTGACAACATCGCCACCAGCATAAACACCATCTTTAGATGTTTTCATTGTTTCTTCATCCACAATGATTCCACCCCATTTTTGAGTATCTAAACCAGGTGTTGTCTGTCTGATTAATGGATTAGGACTTTGACCAATAGAAACAATCACTGTTCCCGTTTCAATAACAAAGTTTGAACCTTCCTTAACAACTGGTCTTCTTCTACCACTTTCATCAGGTTCTCCAAGTTCCATTTCTACACATTCCATAGATTTAACCCAACCATCTTCACCTTCAATTTTGACTGGATTTGTAAGCAACTTGAAAATAATACCTTCTTCTTTAGCATGATGTACTTCTTCAGCTCTGGCTGGAATTTCTTGTTCACCACGACGATAAACAATATATACATTTTTTGCTCCTAAACGTTTTGCAGTTCTTGCAGCATCCATTGCGACATTTCCAGCTCCAATAACACAAACTGTTTCAGTAATTTTCACTGGTGTCGGATGATTTGGGAATTCATAACCTTTCATCAAATTGACACGTGTTAAAAATTCATTAGCTGCATAAACACCATTTAAATTTTCACCAGGAATACCTTGGAAACGAGGAAGTCCAGCGCCACTTCCAACAAAGATAGCTTCATAACCTTCTTCTTGTAATTCATCAATTGTTACAGAACGTCCAACAACAACGTTTGTTTCAAATTTGACACCTAAATCAGCGACCCCATCAATTTCCTTTTGAACCAAATCTTTAGGTAAACGGAATTCAGGGATTCCATATGATAAAACGCCACCTGTTTTATGCAAAGCTTCAAAAACAGTCACATCATATCCTTTTTTCGCTAATTCTCCTGCACAAGTCATACCTGCAGGGCCACTTCCGACAACGGCAACCTTTTTTCCATTCTTTTCAATATGATTGTCTTTCTTTTGACCATGATCTCGATGATAATCAGCAACAAATCTTTCTAATCGTCCAATTCCTACTGATTCTCCTTTGATGCCACGAACACATTTCCCTTCACATTGATTTTCTTGAGGACAGACACGTCCACAAATAGCTGGAAGAGCATTTTCCTGTGTAATAATGTCATATGCTTCTTCAAAGTTTCCTTTTGCAACTTCGGCAATAAATTCAGGAATAGGTACACCGACTGGACAACCATTCTTACATGGACTATGTTTACAATTTAAACATCTTGTAGCTTCTTCCATAGCCTGTTCTTTTGTATATCCTAATGCAACTTCCTTAAAGTTCTGATTTCTAATCTGAGGTTCCTGTTCAGGCATTTTCACCTTTTCTAATGACATATTAGGCATTATTGAACACCTCCCATTAAATTACACATACGATTTGCTTTTTCATCCATTTGATGTTCTTCTTCTTTAAACATTCTTTGACGTGCCATCAGTTCATCGAAATCAACTTGTAACCCGTCAAAATCTGGTCCATCAACACAAGCAAACTTAATTTTACCATCAACAGTTACACGACAACATCCACACATACCTGTTCCATCAATCATAATTGGATTTAAAGAAACAGATGTTTTTATATTATGGGGTTTTGTAACAGCAACAACTGCTTTCATCATTGGCACTGGTCCAATCGCAATCACTTCATCAATCTCTTCACCTTGTTCAATCAAATCAGCTAATACTTGAGTTACAAAGCCTTTTCTACCAAGTGAGCCATCATCTGTTGTTATATAAACATTTTTACAGAACTTTCTAAATTCATCAGCCCATAAAACATATTGTGCTTCTCTTCCACCAATAATCACATCAACCTCAACACCCATTTGTGCTAAAGCTCTTAACTGTGGATAAAGTGGTGCACTTCCTACACCACCAGCAACACCAATAACATGTTTTGAAGCATGTAGTTTTGTTGGTTCTCCTAAAGGTCCTACAAAATCTGTAATTTCATCACCTTCATTTAATAAAGATAATGCTTTTGTAGAATATCCAACAATTTGATAAATAATCGTAATTGTTTCTTTTTCTCTATCATAATCAGCAATTGTCAATGGGATTCTTTCTCCATCATCACCCACTCTTAAAATGATAAACTGTCCTGGTTCACATTTTCTCGCAACATGGGGTGCATGAACAACCATTAACTCTACAACATCATTTAATTTTTCTTTGTGTAAAATCTTATACATTTCGATCAACCCCTCTCGTAGTTTAAAAAATTATATCACAGGGATAATTTTTTCGCAATACAACATCATCATTATCTCTTGACCACCATAGGATTCATAGCTTATGATATGAAAAAAGGAGAAATGTTTTATGAATAAAAAACTTATATTTTTTGATATAGATGGGACTTTGTTGGATGAACAGAGTGGATCTGTGCCAGCTTCTACAATTGAAGCTATTGAAAAAGCTCAAAAAAATGGTCATCTTTGTTTTATTAATACCGGTCGTCCTATTTCTACAATTGATAAGATCATCACTGATCTTCCTTTTGATGGATATGTCTGTGGTTGTGGAACCTATATCGAATATCAACAAAAAATATTATTTCATACTGAATTAGATTTTGAACTAAGAAAAAAAGTGATTCAAAGCATTGATCAATATCAGGTTGATGCAATGTTAGAAGGAAAAAGTGGTGTTTATTTTTCACAACATTTAAAGCATCCATTTATTCAAGCTATTAAAAAGAAATATCAGGATCTTCATTTTCAAGTTCACAGTTTTTCTAGTCATGAGGATGTTCCTTTTGATAAACTCACTGTCTGGTATCAACCTGACACACCAATTGAAGCCTTTAAAAAAGCATTAGAAAACGACTTTCTTATTATACAAAGAGATATTGATTTCTTAGAAATTGTGCCTCTTCCATATTCTAAAGCAACTGGTATTCAATACTTGATTGATCATCTTGGATATACTTTAAAAGACACTATAAGCATGGGTGATTCCCTTAACGACTTACCTATGTTAACTTATACACATGAATCAGTTGCTATGGGAAATAGTCATCCTCTTTTATTGGACCAAGTCACTTACATAACAACCCCTGTTAACCAGGATGGTATTCAACATGCTTTAGAACATTTTCATCTTATATAAAAATAAAAAGAACGTGGGGAAACGTTCTTTTTGCTTTATAGACGAATTTGATATATAGGGAGAGGGGTCGTCTATATTTTATCATATTATATGTCTTGTCTTAAGACACTTATATATTAACCCAGCCATATGAATTCATTGTGAATTTCATAAGAACTTTATGTGAACTTTTTTAATATTGCCATTTTAAACACAAAAAAAGAACGTGGGGAAACGTTCTTTTTACTTTTATAGACGAATTGGTATATAGGGAGAGGGATCGTCTATATTTTATCATATTATATGTCTTGTCTTAAGACACTTATATACTACCGAGAACTTATGAATTCTCTATGAACAATTTCTTAATTCACAGTTTTTCTTGATCAGTATTGTGCTTCTACATTTGCTTGTACAACATAAATCTGATTTGGTACACATATAATACTTTTTGAACTTCCTTCTTTAACCCAACCAACTTTTTCACAATCATGATTAGGACAATCAACATTGATTGCACGATATTGATGATCTTGCACTTCTAAATGAAATTCACCATAATCTCCTCTAAAAGTATATGTCTGATTCTTTGATATATCTATTGTTTCAATAATTTCATCATGATAATGGATTTCTATAATACCACCTTTTTTATCTTGAGTCAGTTGATAAATAAAATAGATTGCGCCAATCACAATACATAAGCCAATAATAAAAATAATGTCTTTCTTTTTCATATATGATTTCCTTTACTTTTATTTTCTTTATTATGGTAATCAAGAGTGTCACATAAGTCAATAATTTTATGAAATTTAATCTTTGTTATTTCATAATTGATAAGATAGGTGTATAATATTTATATAGAAATATTATAAATAAGGAGGAATCTTGATATGGTTAAAATCATGTTAGCATGTAGCGCTGGTATGTCAACTAGCTTACTTGTCACAAGAATGCAAAAAGCTGCAAAAGAAAGAGGTTTAGAAGCTAAAATTTGGGCCGTTAGTGAAACTGCTCTTACATCAGAATATGCTGCTGATCCATGTGATGTTTTACTTATTGGACCTCAAGTTCGTTTCCGTTTAAATTCTATCAAAGAACAAGTTAAAAACGCTATCCCTGTTGATGTTATTGACATGCGTACTTATGGTATGATGGACGGTGAAAAAGTTTTAGACCAAGCTTTAAAAATGCTAGAAGATTGGAAAAAATAAGCGTTAAACATTCGCTAACATATGAATACTTAAAAAGGACATTTCTAAATGTCCTTTTTTTACTTAATCTAAATCTTCTCCATTAGATGCAATAACTTTTTTATACCAATAAAATGAGTCTTTACGACTTCTAGAGAAATCTCCTGTTCCATCATCATGTCTATCCACATAAACAAATCCATAACGTTTTGCATATTGTCCTGTTCCTGCTGAAACCAAGTCAATTGGTCCCCAAGTTGTATAACCAATTAATGGAACACCATCTTCAATAGCTTCCTTCATAGCAGCAATATGTGGTCTTAAGTAGGCAATACGATAATCATCATGAATAGAGCCATCTTCTTCAACCTTATCAAATGCTCCAAGTCCATTTTCAACAATCATTAATGGTGTATGTGGGTAACGACCATTTAATAATTTTAATGTATAACGTAATCCGTCTGGATCAATTTGCCATCCCCAGTCACTTGCTTTTAAATAAGGATTTTTAGCACCAACTGTCATATTACCTTTAGCCATTTCTACATCCTTATTTACAGTGATACAGTTAGATTGATAATATGAGAATGTATAGAAGTCAACTGTTCCTTCTTTTAAAATTTTCTTATCTTCTTCAGTAATATAAGAAGTATCAATACCGTTTTCTTTAAAATAGCGCCACATATATGATGGATATTCACCACGAACCTGAACATCACCACAGAAATTGTTCTTGAAATCATCTTCATCATATGCAGCTAAAATATCTTTAGGATTTGGTGTCAATGGATAAACTGTTGTATGAGCAATCATGTTTCCTATCATAAAATTAGGGTTAATTTCATGTCCTGCTTTTACAGTTAACGCACTGGCAACAAATTCATTATGTAAAGCTTCAAACATTTTTTGTGGATCACTCTTTAATTCATTCAATGGAATACGGTGATCTGAATTGACATCTTCAGGATCCATCATTCCTAAACCATAAAGATTTCCAATTCCTCCTTCACCCATACATGCAATATTGATTTCATTAAAAGTTAACCAATATTTCACTTTATCCTTATATCGTTTAAAGCATGTTGTTGCATACTTTACAAATAAATCAATCACTCTTCGATCAGTAAACCCATTATATTTTGTGACAATATTCCATGGAATTTCATAGTGACATAAAGTAATCAAAGGTTCCATTCCATGTTTATGACATTCATTAATCACATCATCATAAAACTCCAAACCTGCTTCATTTGGTTCTTCATCATCACCATTAGGGAAAATACGTCCCCAGTTAATTGAAAATCTAAAAACATTCCATCCCATTTCAGCAAACATAGCAATATCTTCTTTATAATGGTGATAGAAATCTACAGCTTCATGACTTGGATAAAAGGCTGTAGGATCTGTTTTTGGTAAAAATGTTCTTGGTGTATTCACATCTCCACCTAATAACATATCAGGCACACATAAACCTTTTCCATCTTCTAGATAAGCACCTTCACATTGGTTGGCAGCAACTGCTCCACCCCATAAAAATCCTTTAGGAAAACCCATTTTTTATTACCTCCATTTCCTTATAACTTTATTATACAATATTTTTTTCTATTTGTAAGAAAAAAGAGCATAGCCATAAGGTTATGCTCGATTTATATTATTTTGCATCTTTAGGTGCAAATTTTGATTCATAATCGTAAATAGTACGTAAGATTTCTTCCATATCTTTTACGATTGGCATTCTTGGGTTAGCTGGAGTACATTGATCTTCATATGCGTTCATAGCAATTCTATGAATTGATTCTTCCCAAGCAGCTTTATCAATACCTTGAGATTTAACGTTAGTTGCAACACCAACTTTAACACATAATTCTTCACATGCATCAGCGAACATTTGAACACCTTCTTCAGGAGTTTTTGGTTTTAATCCAATTAATTGTGCTAATTCCATGTATTTAATATCAGCTTTATAGTTTTCAATTTTTGGCCAGATATTTAATTTAGTTGGAACTGTACCATTGTATCTAATAACATGTGGTAATAAGATACCATTTGTACGTCCATGAGGAATATGCCATTCTCCACCAATCTTATGAGCTAATGAGTGGTTCATTCCTAAGAATGCGTTAGCGAATGCCATACCTGCGATAGTTGCAGCATTGTGCATTTTTTCTCTAGCGATTGGAGTTCCTTTTGTAACTGATTCTTCTAAGTAATCAAATACCATCTTAACAGCTTGTTTAGCCCATCCATCAGTAAAGTCAGAAGCTAAGATTGAAACATAAGCTTCAACAGCATGAGTTAATACGTCAATACCAGTATCAGCAGCAATTGCTGGTGGTAAACTCATAACGAATTCTGGATCTACGATAGCTACAGTTGGAGTTAATGCGTAGTCAGTTAATGGATATTTCTTATTAGCTTTCTTATCAGTAATAACTGCGAATGGTGTAACTTCTGAACCTGTTCCTGAAGTTGTTGGGATACAGATTAATCTTGCTTTCTTACCTAATTCAGGGAATTTGAATGCACGTTTTCTGATATCCATGAATTTTTGTTTGATATCATCGAAGTTAACTTCTGGATGTTCATACATTAACCACATAACTTTTGCAGCATCCATTGATGATCCACCACCTAATGCAATGATAACATCAGGTTGGAATTTTCTCATTAATTCAACACCTTCGTTAACTGTATCAATACTTGGATCTGGTTCTACATCGAAGTATAATTCTAAGTCAACTTTATTACGTCTTCTTCTGATAACGTCTTCAATCTTTTCAACATATCCAAGATTGTACATACCTCTATCAGTAATAATCATGGCTTTTTCCATGTATTTCATATCTCTTAAATATCTAATTGAATTTCTTTCAAAGTAGATTTTTGGAGGAAGTTTAACCCATTGCATATTGTTGTTACGTCTCCCTATTCTCTTAATATTTAATAAATTTACAGCACTAACGTTATTAGATACTGAGTTGTGACCATAAGATCCACATCCTAATGTTAATGATGGAATGAAGGCATTGTAAACTGAACCAATTCCACCGAATGTAGATGGAGCATTTTCGATAACACGAATTGCTTTACATTTTAAACCAAATTCTACTGAAATATCATGATTTTGTGTATGAATAGCAGCAGAGTGTCCTAAACCGTTGAATGCTACCATAGCAGCAGATTTAGCAATACCATCTTCAGTTGAAGTTGCTTTTAATACAGCTAATACTGGAGATAATTTTTCTCTTGTTAATGGTTCATTTGGACCAACTTCTTTACATTCAGCAAGTAAGATTTGAGTATCTTCTGGTACTTTAAATCCAGCTTGTTCAGCGATCCAAGTTGCTGCTTTACCAACAACTGCAGCATTAACAGTTCCAACTTCGTTAACTTTATCACTGTATGCTTCAGCACCAAACATATATTTTTCAAGTTTAGCTTTTTCTTCAGCATTTACCCAATATACTTTAAAACGAGAAATTTCTTCTTTAAATTCATTATAAATTTCTTGGTCAACGATTGCAGCTTGTTCAGAAGCACAAATCATACCATTATCAAATGATTTTGATAATACGATATCATTAACTGCTCTTTTTAAGATACAAGATTTTTCAACATATGCAGGTACGTTACCAGCACCAACACCTAAAGCAGGTTTACCACAAGAGTAAGCAGCTTTAACCATTGCGTTACCACCAGTTGCTAAGATTGTTGCAACACCTGGATGGTTCATTAATGCGCTAGTTGCATACATTGATCCACGTACACCAATCCATTGAATACAATCTTCTGGAGCTCCAGCAGCAATTGCAGCATCTCTCACTACTTTTGCAGCTTGAACTGAACATTCATATGCAGATGGATGGAATGAGAAGATGATTGGGTTTCTTGTCTTTAATGAAATTAATGATTTGAAGATAACTGTTGAAGTTGGGTTTGTTGTTGGAACAATACCACAGATAACACCAACTGGTTCAGCAATTTCAGTAATTCCAGTTAAAGGATCTTCATTAATAATTCCTACAGTTTTCAAGTGACGAAGATTACTTGTTACATATTCGCAGGCGAATAAGTTTTTAACAGCTTTATCTTCAAAGACACCTCTTCCAGTTTCTTTGACAGCTGCTTCTGCTAAAACACCATGTTGATCTAATCCAGCAACAGAGCATTTTGCAACGATGTAATCTACAGCATCTTGATCAAAAGATTCAAATTTGTCTAATGCAACTAATGCTTTTTGTACTAACTCATCAATATGAGCATCAACTTGTTCATTAGTCCATTCAGCCTTTGGGGCTTCTTTTTTTACAGCTTTTTTTTCTGCCATAACATTTCCTCCGACATCATAAAATTATTTACACGTCTAATATACTATATTCCTTGTGAAAAAACAAGCAAGAGTATATATTTTTCATAATAAAAAAAGCGAAAAAACAATGTAAACCTTTTCAATTTATAAAATTATTTTTCCCAATAAAAATCAATATTTTCCATATCTTTTATTTTCATTTTCAAAAAAAGCCAACCCATATTTATAGGTTGACTTTTCAATGAACAATTAGTCTAATGCAGCAATCATAGCTTTATATGAATCTTCTTGTAAAGAAGCTCCACCTACTAATGCTCCATCAATATCAGGTTGTTCTAATAAAGCTTTTAATCCTTCTGGTTTTACAGATCCACCATATTGGATTCTCACTTGATCAGCAACTTCCTGACCATATAATTCAGCAACAACGCTTCTAATATATGCACAAACATCTTGAGCAATTTCATTAGTTGCAGTTTTTCCAGTACCAATAGCCCATACTGGTTCATAAGCAATAACAACACGACTTGCACAGTTTGGACATACATCTTTAAATGCAGCTACTGTTTGAGTTTTCACAACATCTTTAGTTGTTCCTGCTTCATATTCTTCTAATGTTTCACCAACACATACAATTGGAGTTAAATCATTTGATAAAACTTGACGCATTTTTGCATTCACTGTTTCATCAGTTTCACCAAAATATTGTCTTCTTTCAGAGTGACCTAAAATAACCCATTCTACTCCAATTTCTTTTAACATGCTTACACTCACTTCTCCAGTATAAGCACCACTATCTTTAAAATGACAGTTTTGAGCAGCAACAATTAAGTTTTTAGCTGCACCTTTAGCAGTCTGTAAAGCTAAATATGGAGTTGCAATTCCCCAATCAGCTTTATCAGTGCATGCCCCATCAACTGCTTCAACAAAAGCTTTTGTTTGGGCAATTGTTTTATTCATTTTCCAGTTTCCTACGATAATTGGTTTTCTCATTGTCATAATCCCCTTATTATTTATCATCAATTGCAGCAATACCAGGTAATACTTTACCTTCCATATATTCTAATGAAGCTCCTCCACCAGTTGAGATATGAGAAACTTTATCAGCATATCCAAGTTGCATAACAGCAGCAGCACTATCTCCACCACCGATAATTGTATTAGCATCTGGTAAGTTTGCTAAAGCTTCGCATACTGCGATAGTTCCTTTAGCGAATGGTTCCATTTCAAATACACCCATTGGACCATTCCATACAACAGTTTTAGCTCCTTCTAAAGCAGCTTTGATATTTTCAACTGATTTAGGTCCAATATCTAATCCCATGTATCCTTCTGGAATATCTTCACCACATACTTTAATATCACCTTCAGCAGCAAATGCATTATTGATTACTGAATCAACAGGTAAGATTAATTTATCTCCACCTTTTTCAATAATTTCTTTAGCAACATCAATACGATCATCTTCAACTAAAGAATTACCAATTTCATGTCCCATAGCTTTCATGAAAGTATAAGTCATACCTCCACCAACGATAACTTTATCAGCAATCTTTAATAAGTTTTCAATAACTAAAATCTTATCAGAAACTTTAGCTCCACCTAAAATAGCAACCATTGGTCTTTCAGGATCACTAACAGCTTTTCCAATATAAGCAATTTCTTTTTCAACTAAGAATCCAGCAGCAGATGGTAAATGAGCAGGAATTCCAGCAGTAGAAGCATGTGCTCTATGTACTGAACCGAATGCATCTTCAACGAATACATCTCCAAGTGATGCCCAATATTGACCTAATTCAGGATCATTTTTGCTTTCACCTTTTTCATAACGTGTATTTTGTACTAAGATGACTTGAGCATTATCAGCTTCTTTAACAGCATTTTCAAGTTCAGGTCCTCTTGTACAGTTTACAAATTTCACATCTACTCCTAATAATTCAGATAATCTAGGAGCTACAACAGATAAATCATTTTTAGCTTTATCTTCTTCAGTTTTTACTTTACCTAAATGTGAGAACAATACGATAGCTTTTGGTTTTTGTTCTAACAAATATTTTAAAGTAGGTAATGCGGCAACAATTCTGTTGTCATTTGTAATTTCTCCTGTTTCTTTGTTTCTAGGTACGTTGAAGTCAACACGAACTAAGACAGTTTTTCCAGCGACTTCAATATCTTTAATTGTTTTTTTGTCCATTTTTCTCAACCCTCCATGTGCAAATTATAACATTCTTACAACTGATTTTCAATTGCTTTTATAGTTGTTAAAGCAATAAGAATTGTCATTTTTTGTAAAAATAGAAAAAGCTGTTTTTATATTTTATGTGAACTCAAAATAATCTCCGTATAATCGTCATTTATTGACTCATTCTATAAAAACACTTTCACCAACACATGATATTGACATATATTAATAGTGGTGATTTTATGTATGATGATATCCTTCAACATATCTATAATCCACAAACTCTCATTATTGATTTACGTGATGAATTTTCTTTTCGTCAACTTCATTTAAAAAATGCTATCAATATTCCTGGGGATGATTTAAAAAGTCAAATTCCTTATTTACCTCATGATAAACTTCTATATTTTATCTGTGATACTGGAAAAACTGCTAAAAAGATGGCAGAACAATGCCAACAATTAGGTTTTCAATGTCAATATTTTCCACATAGCTTTCAATCCTTACTGATTTTAAAAAATGAACAATATTTTTAATAAAAAAGGAAAGACTTATGATTGATACTCAAGTCTTTCCATTTTATCTATGACCAATAAAATATTATTGATTATTTAATTGATAAAAAGCTTCTGTTGATGCATAACAAGATTGATCTTTTAACTCATCTTCAATTCTCATCAACTGATTGTATTTTGCAATACGGTCTGTACGAGAAGCAGATCCAGTTTTAATTTGACCAGCATTTGTCGCTACTGCAATATCAGCAATTGTTGTATCTTCTGTTTCTCCAGAACGATGTGAAACAACAGCTGTATAGTTTGCTTTTTGAGCCATTTCAATAGCTTCTAATGTTTCAGTTAAAGTTCCAATCTGATTCACTTTAATCAAAATAGAGTTAGCAACACCTTTTTCAATACCTTGTTGTAAACGTTTTGTATTTGTCACAAAGAAGTCATCACCAACCAATTGAACACGATCACCTAATTTTTCAGTTAAGTAATCCCATCCTTCCCAATCATCTTGATCTAATCCATCTTCAATAGAAATAATTGGATATTTATCACAAAGTTCAACATAGAAATCAACAAGTTCTTGAGACGTAAATGATTTGTTGTTTTCTCCTGGTAATGTATATTTTCCATCTTTGTAGAATTCACTGCTTGCAACATCCATAGCTAATTTCACATCAACACCTGGTTTGTATCCGGCTGTTTCAATCGCTTCTAAGATTGTTTGAATTGCTTCTTCATTAGATGCTAAGTTAGGCGCAAAACCACCTTCATCACCAACGGCAGTGTTTAATCCTTTTCCCTTTAAAACTTTCTTTAATGCATGGAAAACTTCAGCTCCCATACGAATAGCTTCTTTAAACGAAGGTGCATTGACTGGCATAATCATAAATTCCTGGAAATCCACATTATTATCCGCATGTGCCCCACCATTAATAATATTCATCATTGGCGTAGGTAACACATGAGCATTCGCTCCTCCAATATAACGATATAAAGGAACATGTAATTCATCAGCAGCACATTTGGCAACAGCTAATGACACACCTAAAATCGCATTGGCTCCTAAACGACCTTTATTGGGTGTTCCATCTAAATCAATCATCATCTGATCAATTTTTCTTTGTGCAGTGACTTCTTCACCTACAACTGCTTTTGCAATTTCCTCATTAACATTTTGAACAGCATTTAAAACACCTAATCCTAAATATCTGTTGGCATCTTTGTCTCTTAATTCAACAGCTTCATGAACACCTGTTGAAGCACCACTTGGAACAATGGCTCTACCAAAAGCACCACTTTCGCTTTTCACTTCTACTTCTACTGTTGGATTCCCACGTGAATCCAAGACTTCTCTTGCATAGACACTGACGATTTGACTCATTTTACTTTCCTCCTAATAAGTTTCATTGTATGATCTATATCACATATAAGTTAGTTATAACTAACTATTAATAGAATAACACATTTTCTGATCTTGTGCAATCTTTATACTTTCAAAATCACTTATCACTCATAGTATTTACATATCTTCATTGTTCTATACAAGTTAAAAAAGACAACCCATTATTTTTTAAAACGTATTGTTAATCTTTCCTCCTGGTCCAGCATTGATAATCATTTCTGGGAAATTTGTATATTGTTTAAAGTTTTCCTGGAACATTTCAACAAGCTTTTGAGCTGTCATATCATAAGCATCTTTACTAACCCATGTTGTTCGAGGGTTTAATAATTCATGAGGAACTCCCGGACAAAAGAGTGGAATGTTTAAATTAAAGAATGGATCAACTTCATAGCTAACATAATCTAATTCTCCATTAATGGCCGCTTCAATCATTGCTCTAGTATATTTTAATGGAATTCGACGTCCTATACCATAAGAACCGCCAACCCATCCAGTATTAATCAAAAAGACATTAGATCCTGCTTTGGTCATGCGTTTTTGAAATTGTTTCGCATAAAGTAGTGGATCCATTGGTAAAAATGGTTCTCCAAAACATGTAGAGAATGTTGCCTGTGGTTCAGTAATACCATTTTCCGTACCAGCCAGTTTACTTGTATAACCTGATACAAAGTGGTAAACAGCTGAATTTTGATCTAATTTAGAAATAGGTGGCAAAACACCAAAAGCATCAGCAGCTAAAAAGAATATTGTCTTAGGGATAGGTCCCATACCACTTGGTTCAATATTTTTAATAAATTCAAGTGGGTACCCCACACGTGTATTTTCTGTAATAGAATCATCATCAAAATCAATAATTCTTGTATCTTCAAATAAACAGACATTTTCTGCCATAGCCCCAAATCTAACAGCGTCCCAAATATCTGGCTCATTTTTTTGTGAAAGATTGATACATTTTGCATAACATCCACCTTCAAAATTAAAAACAGAAGTCCGTGACCAACCATGTTCATCATCACCTATCAATTGACGATGAGGATCTGTTGATAACGTTGTTTTTCCTGTTCCTGACAATCCAAAAAATAATGCCGTATTTCCATCTTGCCCAATATTAGCTGAACAATGCATTGTAAAAACATTGCGTTGAGGTAACATATAATTCATGACACAGAAAATACTCTTTTTGATTTCTCCAGAATATCCAGTTCCTGCAATCAAAACAATCTGTTTTTCATAATCAATCATAACAGCCACATCACTATTTAAACCAACTGATGCATCAACATGACAATCAGGAGCAACCAATACCAAATAATCCTCTTGAAAATGTTGTAATTCACGTGGTGTTGGTTTAATTAATAAATTAGAAATAAAAAGATTTTGACTTGCTTTTTCATTAATAATTCTAAAACCATAAGAATACTTTGGATTTGCGCCAGCATAACCATCAAAAATATATAAATCCTTATCTTGAAAATGTTGAATAATTGCCTGATAAACTTTTTCAAACTGTTCTCTAGATGCAGGTTGATTCACTTTTCCCCAAGCAATTTTATCATGAACAGCTGGTGTATCTACAACATATTTATCATGAGGTGAACGTCCCGTTCTTTGACCTGTTTCCACACATAAACATCCAGCTCGACTTAAACGTCCTTCTTTTTTAATTAAAGCTTTTTCAATCAATGATCCCGCTGGAATATTTCTAAAAACATTTCCTGTCGTACTAATCCCATATTTTTTAATTCCATAATCATCCATACAAACACTCCTTTCTTTTTTAAGACTTCTTTCTTTTATTTTATAAAAAATAATTTCTCACCACAAGAAAACTCGTTTTTTCAAATAAAAAAATAGGACTCTTTCGAATCCTATCTATTCACTGAAGATGCAATTTTATGATATGTCCAACGTTTACCTCTAATCGCAATTGATAATGCCATAATATTTTCAGGTAAAGCAATACCACACCAACCAGCATCACCAATATGTTGGATATCAATACCACAACGTTTATTGACTAATGCAATTTGTCGAATTGTTCCTTCATCACTACCTTCTTGAGATGTTCCAATAGAACTTAATGATAATGCTCCTTTAGATTTAATTAATTTACAAGCAGCAGTCACTTCTTCTTCTGATAAACCAGGTACTGTATAAACAGCAGGCATTAAAATAATATCAGCACCTGCATCAATAAATCTTTCAATGCTATCTAAATCAACTAATGCTTCATCAATTCCTGAAGAATGCATTTTACCTGCAATAATCATTCCACCAAAGTATTCTTTTGCAAGTTTAATGGCATTTTCAATAGATGCATTACTTACACCTGTTCCAGGATTTCCTGTCAAACAGATAAAATCAAATCCCAATTCTTTAGCTTTTATAAATGTTTCTTTTGTCGCATGACGACCACTAGAAATCTCTAATCTGTTTTCCATCATCTTTGCATTTTCATCAATTGGTTCAAGATTACACCCTACTGGTCTACCTACTAATTTCTTTAATAATTTCACAGGTTCATCTGTTTCAGGTAATCCATTAATATGAGGATTATTGCAATCAAAAACATTTAACAAAACCATATCACTTCCAAAAGAAACAGCTAATTCAGCATTTGTTAAATCACCAAGTAAAGGTGGACAAGCCACAACTGTTTCAGTCATAATTGTTCTTCCTTCACTGGCTAGAATAGATTGTTTCAATTCATCTTTGTTCATTGATAACATTTCACTTGTTGTACAATTTAATAATCTTTTCATTTCCCGTATCCTCCTGACACATATTATATCGCTTTATCAAAACGCTTTCAACAAATTAATTTCTAAAGATTTTTTCAGGACTGAGATTCTTAACCATAACACAAGATAACAAAATAGAACATAAAAGCGATAAGCCATAAATAAAAGATAAAATAGCTATCATTTCTAAAGACTGTATTTGAATAATCCAAGATAATATCAACACACATATGAAAGATAAAAACATTTTCAATACTTGATCCATATTTAAAATAAAAATAAATTCATCAAACATCACACCGTTAGCTTTTAGAATAGTCAATTCTTTTTCACGTCTTTTTAATGACCAATAACACATATAAACAAAAATCAAAGCAAACAATATCATTGTTATATACTTTTCCATTGTATACATACGTATTGTTTCATTTTTTGTATTGATTAATAAAATGTTGTCTTGAAATTGATCATTAATATAAATATTTTCGTATTTTTTCACAATATAATCTTCTAATTCGTTTAATGCATCAATATTGTCACAAAAGATTACATATGCACTTTTTACCGGTTCAACACCAGCACGTAAAGCCATAGCCTGCATATCACTATAATCCATCAACATATAATCCAACGAACTTTCATACGCTACATTCATTCCTATCGCCATAATTCCACTGACGGGAACTTCCTGATTCACTGTAACCTCACTATCAAAAATAAAGTGTGAGAAATGATATTCGTTATTGTCATTAATAAATTGATATAGACTATGATAAGAAGGATAGAGGTGTCTGTTGTCTTGAATTGTCTGAAACAATTTTCCTTCCAAATGATTTTCAGGATACAGTGGATATACTGGCACTGTCTGTTCACCTACTTGAACAGATAAATCAAAATATGGGTAAACTTTTTTAACTCCTGAAAATTCTTGAATATTCTCTATCAATTCTTGTGGTAGTGGAGAAGCATCTCGATAAACCCCTAATTTCTGTGATACATCCTGACTTTCAATCATCATTTGAAAATCAGATATACGACGCATCTTATCATCTACATCCATTAAGGCCTGATCAATAGATTTTTGAATCACTAACGTTCCTAAACTTCCTAGAGCTAAGACAATAACCATTAGTATATTCATCAATCTTTCATTGTGAAAACTTTGTTTTAAATAATATAAAAGAAACTTTATTCTAGGTTGCATTATTTTTTGAACGTGACTCATAGGTTGGTCTTCACATTCTTTTTTTAATACAATTCCCTGTTCGTTCATTTCATAGATACAATCTGCGTATTCTTCAACAAGATAGCTATGACTTGCTACAATAATCGTACAATTTTCTGTTTTCAATAAGTCTTTTAATAATTGAAAAATGTCTCTTTCATTTATTTCATCCAAAGCACTTGTTGGTTCATCCAAAATCAAAATTTCTGGTTCTTTCAGTAAAGCACAGGCAATCGCCAATCTTTGCTTTTCTCCTCCTGATAAAGTTTTCACTTTTTGATTAAAATGACAATCAAGATGTACCTTATCTAACAGTACTTTCATCGCATCTTCATCAAATGACTTCCCACTTAAATAACAATAATATTTTAAACATTCAGCTACGCTCATATTTTCTAGTAAACCATAATCCTGAAAAACATAGCCAATAGTATACCTTCTTAATTTTGCTTGTTGACGACTACTTAGAGTCATTATATCCTGATTTTGATATTTATAGTGATACTTTTGATCACGTGATATTAAACCTAATTTATATAATAAAGTTGACTTTCCACTACCACTTAATCCTTGAATAAATGTTAAATGATGTTCAGGAATCCATAAACTTTGTTTTTTCACCTTCTTTGATGTATAACGTGTGGACACATGTGTTAATTGAATCATCTTTCAACCCTCCCCAATACAATCATTGGTATACCTACTTCTATACATAAACTAACTATCATACAAAATACAAAGAATAATGGACGAACAATAAATACTTCATTATACATCAAATCAAAAAACACATACGCAATGATAAACATAAAAATAATGGATAAAACAATACATATCAAACTTTCATACAAAAAATAAATACCTAACATTTTTCTTGAACGAGAAACTGTTAAACCACGTTTTGTAAAGAAATGAATAAAATCAACATAATCCTGTTTTTGATTATATTTCACCCCAAAAAACAACATGAAAACAACGAGCATAATTAATCCTGAAATCATAAAAATACTTTCATTTAATTGTTTGACAATCTGAACTTTTGTATAAGTTTCATCATACATAGATGCAACTTTAAACCCCAAGGCTTCTATATCTTCTTTAGCTTTATGAAAATCATAACCATCTTCTACTAGAAATTGATAATAATTATAATAAAAAGGTACTGCACCTTCTGGTATTGTTTGAGATAGTTCTTTTTGGTATTGTTCCATAACGCTCAAAGGATAAAAAATATCAGCATCTAACATACCATTCCCTGTCGCCATCGTTAATGAATAAGACGTTTCTATAATCCCTTTGACTTTCATTTTGACTTTGACTGTCTTATAACAAATATCATCTATATCATTATCCATTGTACGATAAATAGGTACATTGATTGGAAATTCTATTTCTGTATCTTCGTTTACTTCTTGGCACATTCTTTCTAATTCTTCTTTATGAGCACCAAAATCTTCTATCAAATCTCCCGTTTTTAAAAAATATAAAAAATCAGGTGAGATATAAATACCTTCATCATTATCAATTTCTTTTGCATCATTGATTTGATAATCATAATCCTCATTATAAGATGCGACTAAAAAAGCTCCAACATTTGGTTCTAGTTCTGCTTGATTTTCTAATTGACCATTTTGATATATCTTTAATGTTCTATCATTTTCCTCTATACCTAAATGACTCTCCCAGCTTTGATCTATAACAAATGGCCATGTTTTTATATGCGATAATTTTTGAACTCCTTTCATTTCCTCACCAATCGAAGGAGGTGCAATGCTATTTTGAGAATACTCATGATAAAATATACCGCCTTTATTCAAAGGTTCTAATTGATCGACATACTTTTGAATAACAGATTGACCATATAAAACAGAAAAACTACATAACCCAATAGACAAAGAAACGAAAAAAATCATAGTCATTTTTAATAACTTACGATGTTCAAACATTTTATATAAATATTGCGTATAATGTTTTAAATTCGCTAAAACAGACTGATTTTTTTCAATCCTTTGAGGAACATTGATTATATTTTGAATGAATTGACAATTTTCAATCTGATAAACAACATCAGCTTCTTTTTTTATGAAAGCATCATGTGTAAAAATAATGACTGTATGTCCTTGATGAGCATATTCTTTGAGTAATTTCACAATCAATTGCGTATGATGTTTATCTAGAGATGCCGTAGGTTCATCAAAAACAAGTATTTCAGGTTGATGAATCATAGCCAATAAAATACTAACCCTTATTTTTTCTCCACCAGATAACTGTTGAGGAAATAATGAATAAGTATGTTGAATTTCTAATTGTTTGGAAATCTCATCAATATCATATCCATGAAATAATGATTGACATAATTTAATATGATCTTTAATCTTTAAATCATTAATAAATACAGGTATCTGATTCACAATTCCCATATGAGATTGAATAAATTCCTGTTGTTGATTCTCATTTAAATGTGTTATATCTTTTCCATTATAATAATACTCATATGTTCCTGTTCTTTGAAAAGTTAATAATTCATGTAAAGTAGATTTCCCACTCCCACTTTTCCCAATCACAACAGTCAGTTCATTGTCTTTAGCACAAAAATAGGCATGATTATAAACAACATGATGATCATAATGAACACAAATATTCCTCATTTCTAACATAGCATCACCCACTTTCCTACTGATTTCTATCTCTTCTTATATGTAAAAAAGATGAATATTTTCATATTCATCTTATAATAAAGGATATGAGATTGATATAATCTAAGGATAAAGTGTTGATTTGAAGGATAAATAGCATTACTCTGCTAGTAAAGAAATTTGTATAATAAAGGTTTTATCACTATAATCAATATCTAAATTGCCATGATACTGATTCACGATTCTACGAATACTCTTTAATCCATACCCATGATATTTTCTATCTTTCTTCGTTTTCAACGTTTGATCAAATAACTGATCTATATCATTTTCCACTTGAATATGTAATATTTGTTGTTCATAAATAATATTAACTTTTATCAGTCCATTTTCAGGACAATTTTCTATCGCATTATCTAATATATTAGATAGTAAATCATTTAAAATATAATCTTGGATATGAAATTGTTGAGGAACATTAATCAAACATTCTACCTTTATGTGTTTCATATCAGCATTAATGATTTTATTATTGATAATAGCATCAATCAGCTGATTATTTGTTTTAACTAATACGGGTATTGATGAAATCAGATTACTATGATTATTGATTAATTCTTTAATTTTTATGTAATCCTTTTGATTCAAATAGTAGTCAATCAATTGATAATCATGTTTCAAATCATGTTTTGTCATTTTTAATTGATCATATATATGAAGTAAAGTCTGTTCATTTTCTTGTTGTTGTTTTAATTTTTCATATTCTTCTTTTTTATTGTTTAAATCAAATAGATAAAGCAAAAGTATAAAAACACCTAACAAACATAATAATAGTATTCCAAACATTTTGATTAATTCAGGTGTATCAAAATTGAAAGCAAGATATTCCTGTGTAAAGAGTGAAATTATACAATATAGACCAAATAAAACAACAATTAAAATATAATAATTCATTTGATGCAAAGAAAGACGCATAGCTTTTAATTTTTTCAAAAAGAATAGTGCTAATATAAAATAAAAAAACTTAGCATAATAATCATTGAATTCCAATAAAAATAATTTATTAATAAACAACAACATGATATTCATTGTCAAACTATAAATACTTTCCAATATAACAACAAATACTATTTCACTTATTTTATTGTATGTAAATATACATGCTAAAATAATATTTAACACAATAAAAACATATGATAGAGGAATATCAAAAATATCTGTCAATCCATACACTGTCACAATGCCAACATTCATAATAACCATCGTGATTCTATAAAACCAGCTCATATTTTTCTTTATATCTAACAACTCTGTTATAAACCATGTCTGTAATAAAGAACTGATGACATTTAATCCTATCCATTCCATATGCGTTGACTCCTATAGTGCATATATCTTTGCATAAATGTTTTTTTACTCCCTCGAGTAAAAGGAATGCAGATTTGTTTGATGAGTTCAATATGTTGTTTTTGTATACTGACAACATAATCTAAATTAATAATGATATGATTATTAAATTTATAGAAGTGATGATGATTTAATTCTTGATATGTTTGTTTAAGTGTCTGATATGAAGTATATGTTTGTATGGGTGTATGTATGATAATCTGATTACGCAATGACTCTACATAAATAATGTCTTGCTGTTTGATATGGATATGGACACCTTTAATAATGAATGAAATCTCTTCTTGAATTCGTAAATGCATTTTTTGATATTTTTTAACAAAGTTTTGATAATCTTCATTAAAATGTGATTTTCTGATAAAGAAAAAAGTATTTTGTTGATAGCTTTCATAAACAAAATGATCAACACTAGAAATATAAACAATAATAGTATGTGGATAAAGTTTTGAAATATTCATACCATATTCAAAACTTTCTCCTTCCTTTAACATTACATCTAAAAACACACAATCATATTCTTTCGTGTAAATATCATTACAAAAAGAAATATATGTATCCATCTGTATATCTTGAAATGTCTGATTTAAATATGTTTTTAATTGTTTTGTAAACTCTGTATCATCATCAATAATCACAGCTTTCATATAACATCACCCATCCTCGTATTTTTATTTTAACATAAGTCATTATCAAAAAACTAGGCTAAGCCTAGTCTTGAGGATGTGTATCCAAATAATGGACAACTATTTTTGATAAACATGTTGATACAATCAAACCAAAAAGAAGTGTCATGATAAGATACTGAAGCAGCAGTGAAGTCACTGGTGCAAGTTGTAATAAATCGTATGTGATATAAGAAACAAGCACAAAAGCTACAATATCAACAATTAAAACGACTGTTCGATAAAGATTAATAGGACTATAAATACGATAAATCATATGAATGGATAAAATAGCTGTTGTATAGTAGAGAATTGTAAAAGCCTGATTTAAAGATAATGATAATGTCGGTGCTAATAGTTTTAAAGCAATGACACATAAAACAATCGCAATAGCATTTGGAAATGAATAGCGCATTGTATACCTACCAATAGATTCTTTTTGTTTAGAGATATTCTTTTCAAATAAAATCATAAATGATGGGAATCCCTCTACAAAGTTATCCAGTAATGTCATTTGAAAAGGAATAAATGGATAAGGCATATTCAAAAGAATACATGTGATAGATATCAAAATTGTATAAATTGTTTTTAAATAATACATAGAAGCAGAACGTGTCACATTATTAATATCCAGTCTTCCCTCTTTCACAACATCTACCATTGTTGATAGTTCACCATTGATGACAACAAATTGTGAAATTTGTTTAGCGGCATCTGATCCAGAACCCATAGCAATAGATACATCAGCATCTTTTAAAGCCAAAACATCATTCACGCCATCACCAGTCATCGCAACCTTTTGTTTATGTTTTTGTAAACATAAAATCATCTCATGTTTCTGTGATGGTGAGGCACGTCCTATCACATGATAATTTAAAATGGCATCTTCTAATTCTTGTGGCGTTGATAATGTAGAGGCATCAATATAATTTTGAGCATTTTCAATACCAGCCTGACTCGCTAAAGCACTAACAGTGACAGGATTATCCCCAGATATAACTTTCACATCAACATCATTATCTTTAAAAAACTGTATTGTTTCTTTAGCATCTTCTCTTAATGGATCTAAAATAACAATCACTGCCAATGGAACACTATGCATCATATCTTCCTGAAAAGTATCAAAATCATGATGTCTAGCAATCAATAAAATTCTAGCACCTTGATGTTTAGCCTCTTCAATTTGGGTTGGTAAAACAAAATCAGGCAAGATGATTTCAGGTGCTCCAACAATAATCGTTCCTATATTTTCTAATTCTAGTGCACTCCATTTTCTTGCTGAAGAAAAAGAGACTCTTCTTAATGTGGAATAAGGGGCTTCACCTTGAAAATAATCCTGTAAAGTCAAAGACGTTGCATTATTATCAAGAGTTCCTTTCACAAATGAATTCATAATCAAAGAAAATTGATGACTCCATTGTGTATCAAAAGTATAAACATCTTGAACTTGCATTTTTCCCTGTGTTAATGTTCCTGTTTTATCCAAACATAACACATCGACATGGGATAATGTTTCGATACTGAACATTTCCTGAACTAACACTTTTCGTTTCCCCAGTCTTACAACACTTGTGGCTAAAGATACACTTGTTAATAAAACCAGACCAATTGGTAACATACCTAATAATGCTGTTGACGTATTGACAATGGTTGTATTCAAAGTTTCATTTCTGATACCCATAGCCTGATAAAGCAAGCAAATACTGATTGGTAATACAAGCATACTTGTAAAACGTGTGACTTTCTTAAAAGTCTTCACCAACTGGGATGTCACTGGCTTACGTTTACGTGCTTCACTGGCAATCTTTGTTGCATAGTTATCCATACCCACATGTTCAACACAAGCATGACATGCTCCAGAAATAATAAAACTTCCTGATAAAAGATGATCACCGATATCCTTTAAAACCGGATCAGCCTCACCAGTTAATAATGACTCATCAACTTCTACCTGCGTATCTAGCACAATGCAATCTGATGATATCTGCATTCCTGTTTCCAAGAAAACAACATCATTCAAAACAATCTCTTCATTATCTATTTCCTGAATACAGCCATCACGTAAAACTTTTGTCTTTGGTGAAATAATTAAATTTAAACGTGCCACCATATTACGTGAACGAATATCCTGATAAATATGAATCACTGTATTCATTGTGACAATCAATACAAAAAATAAACTTGACCATGCTTTAACATAAATCAAAGCACAGGCAATCACAAAATTATAAACATTAAAAAGTGTAAACACATGTTCACAAAAAATCTGTCTATTTGTCTTAACTAAAGGTTTTGGTGAAACATTCACATGTCCTAACTGAACTTGTTCTTTCACCTGCTGACTTGTTAATCCCTTCACTTCACTCATAATATCACCCATTTTTAATATATAACTATTTCTAATCTTATCATATTTATATGGAAAAGCCATGTATTTTTTCTAAAGTTTTTCTAAATAAACTTCATTGACCATTTAAATCAGTTGGTTTATATAAGCAATTCTTAGTTTTGTGTTTTAATAAAATTATTTGAAAGAATAAGCTAAGATATTTTCAACAAAAGTGTCAGATTATCTATAAAAAATAAATAATAAAGTTATAGAAGAACCTGTATCAGCAATATAGTATGAAGTATCTTTTCAAAAGTAGAAAAAGAAATAGAAATACTTATAAGCACATAATATAATGCGATTAAAGACAAATTATTTTTCCATTTTTGTATGTGAGAAAAAGCCAATTTTTATCCAACACTTAAAAATATAACAATAAATTTTCAAATCAGTCTATCTAAATTAAAAAAATAAAGGTATATTTGTCCTATGATAAATAGGGACAAAAAATAATGAGATAGAAATATTTTACAAATTCTTATTTATCTATTCAATCCTCTATAAACCCTGTATTTTCAAGGCATATCGCCTATTAAATGTTCAAACCTTATGTATTTTCCCTTGTTTTTGCCCTTACGAGCCAAAACAAGGGCAACTTTTTATTCTCCGCCGATTACCTTATCTAGCAGTCTTGCGGAAGTACGTTTCGCTTCCCTTGTAGCGTGAGCGTAAATGTTCATTGTGGTACTGACATCAGCGTGTCCGAGAAGTTCCTGCACATCTTTCGGGGCAGCTCCATTTGAAAGCAGATTGCTTGTATAGGTGTGTCTGAGCATATGGAAGTGGAAATCCTCCAATCCCTCCACCTTTTTTCTCGCTGTCCTGCGCATAATCCCCACCGTACTCGGTGCTTCAAATGCTCCGTCAGGTCTAAGGCAGACAAAGGATAGTTCCTTGTACCCCTCTGGGACTTCCTCCGACCTCGGCAGACTGTAAACCTCATAATAGGTGCGGTCTTTTTCTTTAACCTCCAGCAGGACAAAGTTCTGCCGCAGTTGAAACAGCAGCTTGCCGATACAAAGGGGCTTTTCAAAGTCAAAGAGCGAAAAGCGTTGGAAGTAAAAATCAAAGAAACCGAAGCAGAGATTGCCGACAGGCTGGATAAAATCCCCGACACGCTCAAAGAGGACGGTTATCCCGATGTTCAGATATTTATGCGTACTTTCCGAGAAATGGAAAGCGTTGTGGAACAATACAACCGCGACCTTGCCGAGTGGGGACGCCAAGTTGTTCTGGTTACGCCTGGTTTCTGTAGTTCCTTATACATCATTTCACAATCTGGTCTTGGCTGTAATTCTTCATTGTCATTTTTGTTTTTTGGGAAGATGGTATGAACAAATTCTTCGTTTGTCATTTTTGAGGCATCTTCTCAGGATAATCTGATACTGTCGGTTACAGCCTTGATTTTTCTGATAGTATTGCGAGATGTAGATAATAGTTTAGATATCTCATTTTGCGACATTCTTAATGATAGATATCTAAAAATCTGCTTATACTTTTCTTCATATTCTTTCAAAACAAAAAACTCCTTTCGCCATAATATTTTTGTAGATTCGATGCCTATCTACAATTCAATATTACACCAAAAGGAGTATATATTATATGGTTGGTCACCCTAATCGGAATGATTGGTCAGTTTTATCAGAATTGATGATCAACTTAAATCAGAATACTTGATCAGCTACGCCATAATAATCACTTTCAGGTTTACTGCTCCGCATATCTTCTTCAGGCTTTGCGTATATGGCTTGTATTCCTTTGTGGGAATGTATTTGATCGAATTTCGTATCAGATGTACGATGCATCTTTGTACGATCACCTTAGGAAATATCGCTTTTGCCCCTGCCTCTAATCCGCTTACTCCATCCATCGAGATGAAGAACACATCCTCTACGCCGCGACTGTGGATCTCATCGAATACCTGCATCCAATAATTCTTGCTCTCGCTTTCATTCAGCCATAATCCCAGGATGTCCTTCTTTCCATCGAGATCATATCCCAATATGACGTATACCGCGCACTCTTTGCTCTGATAATCGCTTCTCAGCGTAACGTACATGCAATCAACAAAGAGGAACGCGTAGCACTTCTTCAAAGGCCTTACGCGCCATTCTTCAAGCTCAGGAACGATCGCGTCAGTGATATCCGAGATCATCTCATGTGACATGCTGAAGCCATAGATATCCTCGATCGTCGAGGAGATATCTCTTTGCGACATGCCGCGCGCATACATAGCCAGAACCTTATTTTCGATTGCAGAAACATCTTTTTTTCGTTTTGGAACGAGTTGAGGTTCAAAAGAACCGTCACGGTCTCTGGGGACATTGATCGCGATATCGCCCTGAGTCGTCTTGATCTGCTTCTTATCATAACCGTTACGTCGATTATCATCTTTTTTCTGCGATTTATCATTTGATTCATAGCCAAGATGATGATTCAATTCTCCTTTGAGCATTGCTTCAAACATGGGGCCAAACAGGTCTTTGAGCGCATCATTCATTTCCTCTGCGGATTTAGGCTGATAAGCGTCAAGGATAGCTTGAGCCAAAGCAACTTTTTTGGATCTCTTTTAATTTTTGCCATTTCCATCTTTCCTTACTTTTCCTCCAATCATATCATAAATGTAAAAAAAGAAAACCGTGAAAGTTGAGCTGCCTGTTCTCAACTTACACAGTTTATATTACACTCTCATCTACTACATGTTTTAGATCCAGTTTTGTTTTCACAATCTGGATCATTTTTGTATCCAAGTTAAGTTTTGAGACTTTTTCTTCGATTTGAACATATTGCCCGTTATCATAGTAAGTTACTTTTACTATCATTCCAACCTTTATCTGATGAACCTTATAATCTACTTCTGCTAGATCATCTTCGGATAATATCTTTTTGGGAACGATAACTATTTCCTTTTCTTTCAGAATTTCTCTAAAACCTTTTAATGCATCAAAGGATTGAAATATCTGAGCTCGACTTGCTCTAGTTTTATGCATTATGACCACCTACCAATACATTGCGATTTTCTTTGTGTCGCTTTATCATAGAAATTCATACCTTTTAATACAGCGTTCTTTCCGTATTTGTTTCTTATGTGTACGAGTGCTTCTTGCACTTTTTTTCTTTCTCTATATCTTCTTGATCTGCAAATAAATCAAACTGTTCATAGATCTCGTCTTTAACATTTCCAAAACTTATCCCAATCTGTCTAATCGGATAATTAGAATTAATAGTTTTTTGTATAATAATTTAAATTCTTCAAGCAAAATTCGATAAGAGTTTGTTGTGTTGGTGATCTTTCTAAATCCTCTGGATGCTGGATACAATTCTTAGAATAACCAATATATAAAGAAATATGATTAGTAACAAGATGTTTTTCAGTCAATTGCAATACATTAGATTCGACCATTTTTTTCATTATCAAATATGCAACTTTGTAATTGTAGTATTCAAAGAATTATTATTTATTATATAATTAAAAGTTAAATGATTTATTACAATAATTTCAATTAAATATAGATAATATTTAAATTGTAAGCGTTTATTTAATTTGCGTTTTATGGTAAAATAAAGTTAATATTAAGAGTGTAATTGGAGGCCGGCAATGAAAAAGATTACTAGAAATCTATGGCAATTTAAAGAAACTATATTTTGCTATTTAAAAATATTCTATTCTTCAGGTGGACTCACATCTAAACATAGATGCGTGTATTTCATTGCGGCTTTTTCATGCCCTACTTCAGCTAGTCTTTTTTGACCAAGCTGAGTAGGGCTTTTTTGTTTTTTTTCTGGGCTATTACGATAGTATTATTATTTAAGTAAAGGAGAGTAACGATGAATTTAGAACAATTAGCATTTTATTTTCAAGACCATTGGTACTACGTAACATTATTCTTTGGGGTTTTGATATTGTTAGGATCTATTTTTAATTGGAATTGGTTATGTAATCCAGTTGGGAAACCAAACTCACAACGATATAAAAGAAGTTCAAGAAGAGTGATTTTTTTCCTTTTAGGTACTGTTCTTATTATAGTTAGCATCTGGAATATGACGCTATTATAGAGTATAAGGTTAAATTTTATGTCGGAAGAAGAATTAATTCGCTTATATAAACTCATGGATAAGCTAAAGTGGTTTTTTCACAATGAAATGCATTATTTTGATAAAAGTATTTCAGAAAAAATGGCATTAGAATGTTATCCGGAAATTCGTGAGTTTACATATGATATTTTATGGAATGAGCACTTGCTTCATGTGTACCTCGGAGGCCGCCGAGAAGCTGATCGACATGAATTACGACAATCTGACCGTCAAGGAAACCAACATTATGGGATAGGAAGAACATGATGTGAAAAAGCTATTACTAATACTATCAGTCACTCTTACGATTTTTACATTCGCAGGGGCAATCTATGTCTTAACATCAAACGGGACAGCAAATGCAGGATACGCAGCAGTCCCATTGTTATTTGATGTTGTGTGCATTGGCGGTTACAAAGCATACAAAAACAAAGAGTAATTGACATTCAAGATAATCAGAAAAAGGAAGGGGTTAAATAGAGATGCTGAGGTGCAAACATGAGTGATGAAGTTTTTAAACAAGATATTGATGACGAATCTGTTTTAGAACCTGGCGGGCCATACATAATACAAATGCTTTTTAAAAAACCTGTAGAAATGCCAGACAAAGATGAAATGATTCATATAATGAAAAAACATGTTGGTCCAATAGAATCATTTTGTTACGATGAAAAGATGGCTGGTTTTGCTGCATTAGATCATATCGCAGAATTTCAAGATGGTAAATGCCCTGTTCAACTTATGATTATGGGATGCAATACTTTTGATGGAGAAGGATTTGATGATTTTGTTATGTCTCAGATGTGGGATTGTCAGGAAGACAAAGAAAGAATTTTTAAAGAATGCAACTATATGGTTATTGCGACAGATATGATGGCAGCTGGTCTTCCGGCTTTAGAAAGAGCGATTTTAGATGCTGATTTTCTAGATGCATTGGCAGAAATGTATCCAACGTGCGAAGCATTTTATTTTCAAAACTGTGGAAAATTATTTCTTGCTAAAGAGGTTAGAGCACATGAGATAAAGGGAGCAGATCGTTTTATTTACTTTGGTGTTAATGTTCGATTCTTTAATATCCAAGGGACAAATGATATGTTAATCGATACTGTAGGAATGAGTACTATATTCTTACCAGATCTTCAATATCATTTTCATGATATTGATCCTAACTGGATAGTTAATCATGCCTATAATTTGACATCGTATATTTTAGATAATGACAATCCAATTAAGGATAATGAGACAATCGATGGTGTATTAGACGGTAATATGAGTAGAGATGTTCAATGGAAATGTCAGTATGAAGATTCGCTTATTCAACCAAAGAGAATTGTTTTAGATATTAATATGGGACAATATGCTTCAGGAAATAGATAATATGATGAAAGGAGCAAATTATGAATGTTAAAGAAAGATTAGAAGCTTTATCAAAAAATTGTATTATATTACAAATAGAAGATGAAGAGAGTTATAAATTAGGAGCTACTAGATTTGGTGGCAAACCAGATACACCTGTTGATTTTACATGGCCTACATATAAAGGAAAAAGTTATGATGATATTGAAAAAGAACGTCCCTTAACTTTTTTGGCTCAGTTTAACTGTGAAGAAATATCAAAATATGATGTAGATCATATATTACCTAAACATGGGTTATTATCATTTTTCTATGAAACTGATACACAATGTTGGGGATTTAATCCCGAGGATAAAGGATGTGCAAGAGTATATTGGTTTGAAGATATTTCAAAATTATCACAGACTGAATTTCCGAAAGAAATGGAAGATGATTTTAAATTCCCTATGATAAAAATAAAAGCTACATCTACAAAATCATATCCGTCTTGGGTAGATTATAATGAGATGTTTCCTGATGATGACGACGATGAATTTGAAAAGATATGGAGTGAATTAACAGGAAATGATGTAGAAGAACCTGTAAATCGTTCACAGTTATTAGGATGGCCTGATGTAATACAAAATAGTATGTTTGAAGAATGCGATCTAGTTTCACAAGGATATTATTTGGGAAATAGTGAAGGATGGAGCAAAATACCTAAAGATATAAGGAAACGAGCTGAAGAAAGTGCTAGAGATCGTTGGATGTTATTGTTTCAATTAGATATAGTAGAAAATGATGATTTTGAGTTGATGTTTGGTGATTGTGGTCATATTTATTTTTATATAACGAAAGAAGATTTAAGTGAAAGAAAATTTTATAATACATGGTTGATACTTCAATGTTATTAATATATGAAATAAATTACAGTTGTTGCTTTACCATATAAATAGAAAGGAAGCTGAATATGAAAAAGTTTGATGCTAATTATTATATGTTGGAAGATATGTACGAAGATGATTACTATCCTACTTTTTTGGTGGATAAGATAAAAAAACAACTTCAAAAGATCATCGATTTACTTGAAAGTGGAGAAACTGATACTGAAGTGATTCAAGGAACTCTTGATAAGGTAGTTTTGGAAATTAATGATTTGCAAGAAGAATTTGATGAAAATAATAGTGAAATAGAGACTGTGGCAAGAGATTCAATTGGAGTTACAGTTGATTATATTTTAAAATGGTTTGATATTTCAATAGATATTGAAGAAGCAATTAGGGAAAGAGAGTGGTAGTATCAGTTACGAAAAAAGAATTGTTATATGTGATGAGTGTGGAAGTCTATTTTTTAGCGAATCATCAAAGATGAGTGGGCTATGTCCAGAGTGTGCTCATATTTTATATGGTTATCCTAACTGTGCTCATGATTTTAGAAATGGTAGATGTCTAAAATGTTATTGGGACGGTTCTGAAAGTGACTATATAAAATTTCTTAAATATTCAACAGATTATATATCAAAAAGAGAGGTAGATACAAATGAGCATTGAAAATATGTTTGGTAAACTGGATAAGATAGATATTATAGCAGAAAAGCCTGATGAGAAAAAAGTATTGATGGTTCTTGTATGCAATGGCTTCATTGATGGCTCACCAGAAACGCAAACTGCATTGTTGGACAAGATAGAGTATTATTTAGGCTATGCTCAAAGTGAGGAATTTAAAGAGAAATATAAGGACTGGCAAGGGATTCTTCGTTTAACTTTTGGTTGTAAGCCAGATGAACTTGTTTTGGTATTGCTCAGTAAATGCCCAGCATGGGTAGAGGACAATGGAGTAGAATTAGAAATTGAAATCGGAGGAAAACAGGTTCACATTGTAGAAAACTGATTTTTTCTATTACTAAATTGATAGGAGGCATAATAGTTATGGCAGATTGGATGGAAAAGTATGATTTAATTAAGGAAAAACTTGTTTGTAAGATAGATATAGAGAAGTATTACACAGAAAATAAGATAGGCAAAATGAAAGTTGATGTACTGGATATTGGAAAAGTTTATTTTCCTACAGGAAAAACTTTTGCGTGCGATCCATTAATAGAATTACAAGATAGTTTACCATTTATTCAAACTATTCCTGTTGGAACATATCCAATAAGAATTTGTGTTGTTCCAAGTGAAAAATATGGAAATCGTTATGCTTGCTCAAAATTAGAAATTACCAAAGAAAAGCCTATTCGCTATGAATTAGGAATGGTAGGGAATGAAAACTTAGATGAAGAATTATCTGAAGAAGATTATTTTGGATTTGTTGTCGATGCTGGAATGGCATGTATTGCTGATATTCAGACACAAGAAGCATTCAATAATTACTGGTCAGAATGTTTAAAAAAGGATCCTGATATAGATCCATATAATGACTTGTTTTGTGATTTGTTAGAAGAAAATGCAAAATTACATCCTTATTATCAAAGAGATTGTGGAGATTGGTTAAATTGGACTATTCCTAATACTAAATATAATGTTCCTATATTTACTTCCGGATGGGGTGATGGATATTATCCAGTATATTTTGGATATGATAAAGATAATAATGTCTGTGCTGTATATATATTATTTATAGATATTGAAAATACTTTTGAGGAGTAATTAGAGGTAAAATGGAATTACCAAAAAGAGCACGGACAGCCAAGTGGGAAAATGGTGTATTGACAATAGATAATGTTAAACAATATCAAGTTTCAAATCTAACTATGGAAATGATGGAACATTTAGCAAATTACAATCTTGTAGGTTTTCATGTTAATGGTTATCCAATAACAGACGATATGATAATTCCGTTTAAAGGACATAAGAGTATGGTAAACTTCGGCGTGGAATATGGAGCTATTACTGATAGTTGTCTTGAAATGTTTGCTGATATGCCTAAATTAAGAATTCTATTATTAGATGGAAACACCTCAATAAATGGCATTAATTTATCAGTATTAAAAGATTGTAAGCTTGATCTGTTATCGCTAAATAATACAAATCTTACTGACGAAGGGTTAAAGCAAGCTTCTTTTATTTCAAAGCTTACCCACATTCAAATTGATCATACTAATGTTACATATGAAGGAATTATGGCTATTACAGATAATAAGAGAATCGAACCTGTTGTTTTTGATCAATTTACAAAGGAACAAATGGAGAATTTTTTCAAAATTCAAAGGCAAAAAGCTAAGAAATCTTTGGTACTTGATGAAAAATCCGTTAATGAATGTCAAATTATCTTAACTAAGTTTTTTGAAGATATGACTATATGGGAACAGTATGTTGAACAAGTAGGATTTGAAAATGAAAAGGTAGAGTCACAATTACTGATGATTTGGGAAAAATATGTTAGTGAAAAACCACGTTCAGGTTATCGCCCTCTGTGTCTTTCTTATAATTCACAAGGAACGTATAAGAACGAAGAATTTATTGATGCTGAACATATTACAAGAAATAAACTTTATATTTATACAAGAGATAAAATTATTGGATTCGAAAGGCGTTTTCTGATGAAACGTGTTGGAAATAGCTGGAGAATTGATGGGCTACAGGAACGTCTTGATGGGTGGCAACGTGTAGGTTTGTAATACATAATTTTTGATATAGGAATTAGTGAAAGGAGAAGATTTCTATGGGGTTAAATTATAAATGCCCAGAATGTGGAACATCTTTAGGCTATGAAGGTCTTTGTTGGAGATGTAAAGCAAAACATAAAAGAGAGGAAATAAATAAGTGGACTTTGCAAGAAATTGAAGATAAGAAGAAACAAGTCATAGAAAAGTTAAAAACTTTAGATGATGAGTTTTACAAGACTGATGAGTGGGATATATTCCATGACTTAATGACAATTGGAGCTGATTGTAGTGAAATTTCAAAAGTGGCACTTGAAAATAATATATTTTATCCAAGTGAACTATATTACAAGGCTAGTGAGAAAATAACTGACGAACTTATAGAAAAACTTATTAATGCAGAATCTTCAGATGAAGGAAGTCAACTTTTATGCTGTGTCGCTATGGCAGGAGGAAAAAAAGCTCAGGATATTTTGCATGAACTTAAGGTGAATCCTAAACCATGGAGAAAAAGTTTATATGTAGATTCTGATGTATATGCTGAAGAAGCAGGTTGGACTTTTGATGAAGGCAATAACTACATAAAACTTAATTACGACAAATGTTATTCCTTTGAATTAGGAGATAAGAAAGATGAAAACGGTACATTCATCGGAAGAAAGAGAGGAGAAAGATGTCCTCATTGTGGCTGTGAGTTAATAGATATTCTTGTGATTGATGGGAAAGATGAGAGATTTTCTTTTCTTGGACTTGACGGAATAATTACTGCAAGTTGTTGCCCTAATTGTGTGACATTTGCTACTGATGGTATTTCTAATAGATTTACTCTTGATGGTAAAAATGAAATTTTAGAATATGAAGGTATGGAAGAAAACTATTATAGAGATGAAGAAATAGAAAGCCTCGTTAATAATCGATTTGTTGTATCTGAAAAAGAAAGGCATGTATTTTACGGTGCCTATGGTGATGATGTAAACACAATCGGCGGATTTGCAAGTTGGGTACAAGATTGGGAATATAGAGAATGCCCTGAATGTGGAAAGAAAATGAAATATTTGGCTCAAATTCATTGGGATACAATAGAAGATTGTGCCGAAGGTACATTGTATATAGAGATATGTCCAGAATGTAAAATCGTTACAATGTTTCATCAACAGACATAATAAAATACAGATTATCTAGCTTTAAAAATTATTTCCTTGACTATAAAATATTTAATTTAACTACATATAAAATATGTAAGTATTAAAATTATTTAGTATAGCATTAAATGAATTAAAGATAAAAATAATCATGGATTCAAATAGGCAATTCTAGTTTTCATATATATGACATTGATTGTAAATTAAAGAAAGGATAAATCATAATGAGTTACGATTTAATGGTATTTGAAAAAACAAAGGCACCTGTTACAAGAAACGAATTTATAGCATGGTATGAAAAACAAACAGAATGGAGTGAAGATCACGATTATCAGAATATAAGTGTATCTTCACCATCTTTAAAAAATTGGTTTATGGAAATGATTAATAATTTTCCACCTATGAATGGTGACTATTCTCCAAATCTTGATCCACTCGATGAAAAAGAAGCGGAAGAATTGGAACTTCATTTGGTTGATTATTCTATTGGTCACGATATGATTTATGCTTCATTCTCGTGGTCTGTGGCTCAAGAAGCATATGAACATATGCGTAAATTAGCAGTAAAATATGATGTTGGTTTTTTCGATGCAAGTGAGGAAAATGGAGATATTATTTTTCCAAATGGAACAAAAATATAAATTTTGTCAAAAGTATAGGTTTTAGGAGAAGGTAGATTAAATGATATAAGTGAAATATATCTATCGTTACTATATTATTTCAAATAATAAGGAGAATCATATATGAATAATAAAAAACTTTATGAACTAGTAAATGAATATCATATTGATACTGATTTGAGTTGTGCTGAAGCTATGTTTAAGGCTTGTAATGAATACTATGACTTAAAACTTAGTGAGGAGACACGAAAGATGTTTTCACTTATGGGAATAGGTATGCAAACAGAACAATCATGTTGTGGAGCATTTACTGTTGCGGTAGGTATTATTGGTTTAATGACAACAGAAGATAATCAAATTAATGTTGATAATTCTGAAGGATATCAGATGATTCTAGAATTAACAGATTTTATGTTTGAAGCATGTGGTACTTTGCATTGTGTTGAGTTACAAAAATTAGAGGCTAAAAATTATAGTAATCCTTGCCATGCTATTGTTGAACTATTAGCAAAAAAACTGGAAGAAATACTAGATTGTTATGGTTATGGAAAAGGTAAGAAAAACAGCAACAAGTTTTCTTAGTCAAATATAAAATGAAAGAGTATATTAAATTATTTTGGAACCACAAACTAGATAAAGAACCTAAAGTTATTCTTTATGAGGTTGATGTAGATAATGAACGACTGGTTAGTCGTGCCATAGATGTTTATTTTGACCGAAGTACCAATAATGTTGAAAATTTTTATGCAGAGGTTTTAGAAATAGCGCCTATTCCAAAGGTTGAAGAATTGAATAAAGGAATCTGGGGAACTGAAATAAGAGCATGTTTAATAGATAAAGAAGAATTTGATAAAACTTGGATTAACTTAATTTATGATGGAACGATGATGTGATTTGGAGGTTTTTATGGATAAAAAAAGCAAAAAAATTCTGATTCGTTATATGGATGATACAAAGAGAAAGTCTTTATCATTAGAAGAAATTGCATATGCAAAAGAACATGGAGCTATTCTAGAGGATTTATTTATTTCAAATGAAGAAGCTATACGTATTTTGACACAAAGTATAGAATCTATTTCTCTTAGTGACGCAGCTAACTCTTTTTTATATAGTTTATCTACACGCGATATGGAGCATCGATATATTTTAGCATCTTATGTATATGCTTTAAGCTGGTTGATGTTTGATAGAGGTAAGACAGATAAAGTACCATCTAGAATTGAAAGAACATTTTTTAATTGGGTTAAGTATCGTGGAGGTGGAATTTGGGGTGGAATTGGAAAACCTATTTTTTATCTCAGTGAATATGTTCATATGGAAAAACAAACTCCTACAAATATTGATAAGAATATTTTGAAAGAAATAATATCAATATCATCAACAATGAGTGATCAAGCCACTGGTATTATGCTATGTAAAAAAATTCAAGAGAGTAAAATTTTGTCGGGTAATAAAAGTGAGATTATTGGAATTCTTGAAACACTTGCAATTTGTGGAATTTTGGAATCACCATCGCATAAAGGCTATTTATATTCTTTTACCCCGCCATTAATGAGAGATACAGGAGATTTAAGACAAAGTCTATCTTATCCGCTAAATTGGTGGCGCGGGATAAATAAAGTGAATTATGATAATTGCTATAAAATTTTTAATATTGATTTTTCCTATTTATCGAAAAGATAACAAATTTATAAAATCTTTGATATATATTTGCTACAGATGAATATGTGGTGAATTTGTTTAGGAGATTAAAGATTTATAAGTGATTGGTTCCTCTCATTTGAATGTTGAATTATTGATAATAGAAATCTTTTTATAAGACAAGATAAAAAGAGGAAAAGAGGACGAATATGAAGAAAGAACTGGAGTTATATAAAAATTTTATTGATGGTCTTGTAGAACGTAAAGACAGTGTGATTGCTAAATGGATCAAGTGTGATGGATTTCCTAAGACAGATGATAATAAGGCGAAAAATGAATTCATTGCAAATTTGACATCAGAACAAAAAGAAGTATTGGCGTCTATGTTAGAAGAGGAACATATTGCTGGCATTCATACTGTACTTGCTTATATTAATAAAATGATGGATTTAGATGGCTTAGAGATAATTCAAAATGGAGTTTCATATCCTAATGATTACTTTGAAAGTTTACATTTTGATTTTATAAGTAGATGTGAGGGAGATGAATGGCCTGAATAACGTGAAGTTATGATTTTATTATTGGAGGTATAATTTATGTATATCGATAAATATTGGAAAAACTATATTGGTGGAACAGATGATAGTCTAAATTTAGTAGAATTTTTAGTAGATCAAAATAAGGAAGAAATTACTCTTAGTGAAATATTTTCGAAGATAGGTCTAGATAGTCAAAATTGGGATTTTCATCAAACGGTTGAATATTTAGAATATACTCATTCAAACGGAGTAGAAATAGATTTTCATTTTGCAATCGATATCATTACTGATTTAGTAGCTATATTATTGGAATGTTATGTAAATGGATTTGTAAATCTAAATGATTTAGATAATTATCATACACCGTTACGTAGAATTAGGATAGTTGCAACTTCTGAGGAAAATTCAGCATTAAATAATGCGCTTAAAGAATTTGTAAGTGATCCTCTTAGCTATGATTTACATGAATTTGTTGAAGATGAAGATATGTATGCAATGGCTAAAGATGTAGAAGAAATACGTAAAGAGCTGTATGAATCAGGTGGAAGAAATAAGAATTTTAATATAAAAAGAGATGATATGAAAGAACTTTTAGTGGATTGGAAAGAAGCTAATGGTTGTCTTGCATCTAATCGTGTAATGGTAGAAGGATGTAAGGTTGGCTATTTTTATAGAGAAAAGCCTGATGGTGATTGGGATAGTGGTTGGCGCTTTACAGCAGGCGATGAAAGTGATGATTATATGAATGATCCTAATAATGCAGGAATATATTCATTAAATTCAGTATGTAATAATGATATTGATATTATGCCTCTACTTTCTACGCCTTATCCTTGTGCTTTTGAACGTGATAATAATGGAGAGTTTTATCAGATTGAAGATGAAAAATTGGAAAATTATGAGGAGGAAATAAATATGGATATTTTAGCTCAATGTCAAAAGTGGAATGAAGAAGGTAAGTATTATAAGATTATAGAAACACTTGAGGCTATTTCAGATCGTATTCCTGAAATGGATAGTGAACTAGCTCGTGCCTATAATAATTTAGCTGATCCACATAAGCCAACATGTAATGAAATACTTAAAAAAGCCATAAATCTACTCAAACCTCATGAGGAATATTTCAAGGATGATCATTGTTGGAATTTTCGTATGGGCTATGCCTATCTCTTTTTGAATCAGGAAGCCCGTGCACTTTATTATTTTGAAAAAGCTTTAGAAGCTCGTCCAAATGACGAAGATACAGAAGAGTTTATTTCTTGGTGTAAGGAACGTATCGATTATCCTTTATTTTATGCAAGTTTTAAAGACCGAACAAAAAAGGCTTGGGAAGAATTTATAAAACAAGAGAAAGAACTTCGTAAGATTATTGATGAAGACAAAAATAATGAACATGGAAACGAATTGATAAAGAAATGTACTGAAATACTGAATATAGCGTTTTATGATATATCCTTCGAACTAGGATATAACGGAAATAAATATGAGCTTATTCTTACTCCAGAAGGTGATAAAGTCAAATTTTTTGAGCTAGTTTATTTTGCTAAACATGCTCCTAAAGAAATAGAAAATGATTGGAATATTATTGTTGGTAGACAGCCAATTACAAATATGTCTCTTAGAGTAGATGACTTTGATATTAATGCAGATGATGTCTTAGTATGGGTTAAACAAAATGAAGGTGGCGTAGATTTAAGTGTTTATTGTGAAAAGACACAAAAACTTTTAAAAGAAGAAGAAAATAGGGTATGGTGGCTTCTTACAACTATGACAGATTTAGTTTTAGGTGAAATCATACATATGCGATACATTGACTCATTTGATATCATAGATTCAATCAAAGATGATAATTGGATTACTCTTACAAAGTTACCTCTAAAACTTGAAGAAATGGGGTTTACTCTTGGGAATGATCCTGAGGCTTTAATAGAACTGTATACTGGATATGAAATGAAACCTGTTGAAGATGAAGACGCGGATTTAAGGTTGGATACAATTTTTGGTTCTACATGTTGTGCAGCTATAATTAATGAGTATTTAAGTAATGAAGAAGACAGCATGGACAATTTACAGGCTGATGGAAGTGTGGCAGGTTTCTTCTATTATCCTTTAGGAGGGTTTAGTGGAGAAAATTTCACACAAAAAATATTTGATTTCAGGGATAAATTTGAAGAATATTTACTTAAGACATGTGGTGAAGATTGCATAGTTTTAATTGGCGGTGCAAGTGGAACTAGATTTGGTTATGTAGACTTTATTGCATGGGATATACAAAGTGTTTTAAAAATAGCTAAAGAATTTTTTGATGGAACAGATGATGTTGAATGGGCTAATTTCCATGTATTTAGAAGAAATGCAGGAAGCGTATGTCTAAAATATACTAAAGATAAAAACGATAATAATGAACATACCGATGAATTGGATGAAATGCTTACAGGTATGGACTATATTCATTATGATCAGCAAAATTGTGAGGAGTTTTACAATCAACTTGAAAAATGGAATGATAATGATGAATATACACGTTGTATTCAGGCACTAAATACGATACCAGAAGATTTGCGTGATTATCGCTCTACTTATGCTTTAGCTAGGGCTTTAGAAAATTATGCAATAATTGGCGATCATAAAGAAGGAACACCTAGATATATGGGGGATAAAGCACTTAATAAGGCTATTGAAGCTTTAGAAAGTGTACGTGAAGAAGGTAAAGACAAAGCAGAATGGAATATGCGAATGGCGTATGCTTATCAATATCTTTATAAACAAGAAGAAAAAGCCATAGAATATGCGAAACGCTGGGCGAGCCTTGATCCTAAAGATGAAGATGCATCATTGGTCATTCAAGAATGTGAAAAAGAAATAGAAATAAGAAATAAAAGTACAAAGAAAAATAAAAAAGAAAAGAGGATATTAAGTGACATACCTTTTGAAGGATTTGATCTTGATAATTTTTGGGATGATAGTGATTGTGCTTTAAAAGAATATGTAAGTAATCCACCTACAGATAAGCTGATTGCTGAAGTGGAAGAAAAGCTTGGTTATAAACTTCCAAAGTCATATATCTGGCTTATGAAACAACATAATGGTGGTATCCCTAAAAATACATGTTTCCCAACTGATGAGCCTACATCATGGGCAGAAGATCATGTGGCAATCACTGGAATAATGGGCATTGGTAAAGATAAGGATTGTTCAATTTGTGGAGGTTTAGGAAGTCAGTTCATGATTGATGAGTGGGGATATCCTGATATCGGTGTAGCTATATGCGATTGTCCTAGTGCAGGTCATGATATGATTTTCTTAGATTATAGAGAATGTGGTCCACAAGGGGAACCTAAGGTAGTGCATATTGATCAAGAATGTGATTATAAAATAACACATCTGGCTGACAGTTTTGAAGAATTTATCTGTGGTCTTGTGAGCGATGAAGAATTTGAATTGTATGATGACATTGAATCAGGTGATGAATCTAAGGACATAAAAGATGATGAAACAAAAAAAGGAATGTTTACGGGATTTGTATTATTATCAAAAGGAAAATGGGATAAAGCAAAATTTATTAATGATTTAAAAGAAAAATGGGATATTTATGCCTATGAAGATGAAGGTGAAAATAATGAAGATACATTGGTATTTGAAGTTGATGGAATGATGGCTATGTTGGGATTTATGCCATATCCTGTTCCTGATAGAGAGGCAGAAATCAATGCAGAGAATAATTATATGTGGAAAGATGCAGTAAATGCTGCAAAAGAGCATTGTGCACATATAATAGTTGCTATTGTCGGTCAAGAAGATGATGTTTACAAAAAAGGTAAGTTATTTACAAAGATCATATCTGCTTGTTGTAGACAACCTTATGTAAGTGGTATCTATACTAGTGGTGTTGTATTTGAACCAAGTTATTATGAAAACTGTGCTGATATAATGAAAGAAGACTACTTACCTATCTATAACTGGATATGGTTTGGTCTATATCAAAATGAAAAAGGTATGAACGCATATACTTATGGCATGGACATATTTGGCAAAGATGAGATGGAAGTTTTAGATGTAGATGCTGAACCTAAAGAAGTATATGACTTTTTAACAAGTTTAGTATCTTATGTTTTAGAGTATGATGCAGTTTTACAAGATGGTGAAACGATAGGATTCTCAGAAGACGATAAGCATACTATTACTAGAAGTAAAGGGGTATCTCTTGAAGGAATGACCTTAAAAATATCATATGATTCACAAGAAATTGAAGAGCATAATTTTGAAGATTATTCCGAAGAAATAGAAAATATAGTTATGGATTATGGTGAATATCACACTGAAACAATTTTAGAAAAAGAATTATCAGTAGAAGAAGTCAATGTTTATAATCATATGGCAATCTATTTACGTTGGTGTATGGAGCATGATCTAATGAGTGATGATTTCTTAAAAGAATATAAAGGACTTGTAGAATCAGTGAAAAAAGATCCTACAAGTGAAGATTTAAGGCATTTTATATGGGATACCTTAGATGGTTATTTGAATACCTCTTTGTTTAATAAAACAGGAAAGATGTTTGCAAATTATTATTATGGTAACTTTAATCATCCATATTATCCAAGTGATATCGATACCTATGCCATCAAAAAAATAGGAATAGACAGAAACTATTCTGATGAAATACAAGATGAAGCATATCTGTTTATTCCATATGATGAAACATTTTATCAAGATATGTCAAAAATTATTGAAAGACGCTTTGTCAATTGGCAAGGTCAAGAATTTAATCCAGACACTATGGAACCTTCTGAACTTGCAGAAGCAATGATGAAATATTTAGATTGTGAATGTATTTATTTCCCTTCTATGAAAGATGATGACCCAATCACTTCTGCATACGATTATGCTAAAAGGGATGGAGCAAATGAAGGATATATCCCAGTGCTTATCAATGTAGATGAAATATTGTGGGAATGCTTAATAATGAATTCTGATCCTGATAGTGACGGTGAGGATGGTTATGAGTTTAATTTAGACAATGTAACAAATTATCGTAAGCAAATCTTATCTTCAGTATTAAAAGATGGAAAAGAAGTTATTGAAAATTATCTGAGTGATAGAAAATCAGAAGCAGAAGATGATGAGATGGATTGGGATGAAGAAATAATAGGTACTATGAGTGGAGGATATGACAATTGCCGTTTCTCAAGTTATTGGAATTCAGAAACAACTATGACTTATCCTGTTATTTTAGCGAAATTACCTGTGAAAAAACCTTGGGAAATTTTTGCATATTTACCATTTGGTGGTTGGAATGAATGTCCTAATACACTAGAACTAATGGCAGTCTCTAAATATTGGTTTGAACAATATGATGCAATTCCATCTGTTATAACGCATGATGAATTAGAATTTCTATTACCAAAACCAATCGATAAAGAAAAAGCGATGGAAGTAGCTACAGAACAATATGGATTTTGTCCTGATGTTATAGATCAACAAGAAGATGATCCTACTATCGGTAACTTGGCTGATGTACTATGGCAGTCTACTGTTTGGTATTTTTGGTGGGATTAATTAGGAGGAAATTATATGATAAGTATAAATGAAATTTTAAAACCAGATTTTGATTGGGAAAAACTAAAAATTGATGATGAACAATTTGATGAATTATGTGCAGATCTGATTATAGATTTCCTTAAGAAAAATACTCCAAAAGAAAGACAACTATTGGCATTAAGTTGGAACTTTGATAATTCTAAAAAAGTAATAAAATGGATAGTAGATCAAAAAGATACAGATAAAGGGACAATTCTATATCTGTATTGGTATATGGCTCCAATATTTTATAAAGAGAATTACGCAAATAGAAAGGAATGTGAGATAGAAAATTCTTGGACCTTGGAAGATTATGACATTATAGCTACCATAGAAAAAAATTATATTTCTGATTATTATAAAGAACAGATTTATGGATTTAATCCAAAGAAGGATTTATATTCTGAAGGATATGATTGGACTGAAAGGTATGATGAGAATAAAGTGAAATCAAAAATACCATACAAATTATTTGAACCATTGAATGGAGAGTTTTTAGAGGCGCCTGATTGGGAGGAAGGAATTCCTACAGAGATTTCAGAAATAATGGATAAACTTTGCGAAGCAGTAGATGAAGAATGATTTATGGAGGAAATCTCATGAATGAGTTTCAAAAATTATATATAGAGAGAAAAAAACAATTTGAGCAATCAGAGGGAGATAAAGAAAGTGTAGTAGCACTTTATAATTTAAAAAAATATTTAGAGACAATTGATTCTATAGATGCAAAAGAAGTCTTAGTGAATGTATATGATTTATTAAATTATAAAAAAGATGCTTATGATTTATTAGTCAATATTAGCGATTCACATGATATAAAAATAAAAAAAAGATTAGCTAAAATGAAGTTTTATGCAGAAAATTGGAAAAATGAATTTGCGATACCTAAACCTAAATCGAATGAAGAACTTAAAATAGAAAATGAAAAATTAAAGAAATTAGGAATTCCAACTTTTAAATATCATCCAAATCCATTAATTACTAGAGCTTTTGAAGAATCTAAAGAAGGTGTTGTATGCGATTGTTGCAAAAAGCTAACTCATATCTATTATCAAGCACCATTTTATTCAATTAAAAATGTTGATTGCTTGTGTCCTACATGTATATCTAATGGTAATGCTGCAAAAAAATTCAATGGAAGTTTTCAGGATAATTTCTCTATTGAAGAGGGTGTAGAAGATTTAGATAGAATCGATGAACTCATCCATCGTACTCCTGGTTATTGTGGTTGGCAACAAGAATATTGGAGGGTACACTGTAATGATTTTTGTGCTTATTTGGGATATGTTGGTGCATTAGAGTTAAAAGCATTAGGGATTTTAGAAGAAGTTTTAGAAGATCCTATATGGGATGAAGAACAGAAGGAAATGATTCAAAACTCCATAAACGGCGGACATATTCAATGTTATTTATTTCAATGTATCCACTGTGGAAAGCACCTGGTTTGGATGGATTTCGATTGAGATGGAGGTGCTTGCGTCAATGAACTTTAACGAAGCAATGCAAATGCTTGGAGGCAAGTTGCAAGTAAAGTACGGACATTTAGGCTTTAAGTATAAAAAATCCGACAAAACGCTTACGAGGCACAGTAAAAAGTTCACCTATATGATTGCGTTTTCCTCATTCGGCGGGAACACAAAGGAGAGCATAAGCATAGAGGTTTGTTATATTATCAACACCCGTCCATACGATCCTTATAGTTACGCCAAACCAGATATCAATACACAACCACTGTTTTACAGTTTAAGAGACAATGAAATATATCTTGATATAGGAAATGAAGAAAAAATTGACAATACCTTTAAGATTGTTTGTCAGTGGATGGATAAATTACTGATTCCGAAAATGAATGTGCTTTGTGATACCGAGTAATGTGAAAGTTAAGGTTGGGAAAGAGAGTGGACATCTATGAACAAAGAATTATTGATAGTAAAACTTCTAGACTTGGTCGAAGGCCGCGAAACCCCCGAAAGTTGGTGGGGATGGTGGAATAATCACGAGGCAGAACTGGAAAGTATGCTTAGCCGAGGAGAATATTTAAAACTGAAACCATGTCAGCATGGCTTTCAATGGGTTCCAGTACTTACCAGTCAAAAGGGAGCCATATATATTTTAAATAATTGTGGAATTGAATATAAATCTAGTAACTTTTATCAAGAACAGTATTTAAAAGAATTAGATGATTTTTGTAAGAAACAGAGAATAATTCAGAAAAGAAAACAAAAAGAATTTGAAGAGAATTATAAGGATTTATTTATACATTATCCAAAGTTTTCAAAAGCACTTGCTAAAGTTTTATTACCTAGCGACAAAATAAAATTACCTGCGAAAGAAAGTCAGATCTACGATTTCGAACAGAAATTAGGGTTTACATTTTCTAAAAAAATTAAGGAATTCTTCTTATTAACAGAAGGAATAAATATTTCAACAGGAGTTATAATCGATTTATCAGGTATTTATATCTTGTCTATTAATGAAAAAGAATACTGTGTTTTGGGAGAATTTTGGAAAGAAGCAGATGGTGACCTATTATTGATGCAATCAGCTAGTGAAATAATTTATTATTATTCTCATGAAAAAAATAAAGTGAAAAAATTGTGTAATAATTTTTATGAACTGTTAGAAAACAAGATATCACATTATATTAATAAAAATTAGAACATGGTAATAATACATTTTATAAAATGGAGGGATAATTTATGGAAAAAGTAAAGAAGTTCTTAAGTTCACCAAATGAATATAGAGATGAGTTCTGGGAAAGTGATGATTTGGTATGGATTGACTGGAGAGAGTTTGAAGAATCTATTATCGAATATTTTAACAAGAAACTTCCTGATGATGATAAAATAAAATTTAGATGTGTAGAAATAGATAAAGAACGTGATATTGATATTATTTTAGAAAAAGATGGTTTAGATATAGTGGTTCCATATGCAGATGAGTGTACAGATAGAGATACTACGATTAGAAGTATTCAAGAATATTTATATCCAAAGTATCAAATTAGATGGTATATGGACTCTCTTGGTAGTGATACACTTGCCTTCTGTATTGGACAAACTTCAAATTGGAAAGAATTAGAAAATGATTTTGGAAAAGAATTTGTAAATTATTATTTCTCAATTATAAAATCTGATAGTGTAATGTTCAATATGAATATTGATGATATCATGAATTTAATAAAAGAAAGAGATATGCGCTCAATAGAATTCTGAAAATCAATTAAGTAAATCGAATTTTTGTTCAAAAGTTAATACTGTATATTGATTGTAAATCTACTTTTTTCTTCACAATTTGGATTATTTTTGTTTCTAAATTAAGTTTAGATACTATTCCATCAATTTGAATGTATTGACCGTTGTCGTAATATGTTATTTGTATTATCATACCTATTTTAACCTGATGTATTTTATAATCTAATTCTGCCAAATCATCTTCAGATAGTATCTTTTTGGGAACGATAATTCTTTCCTTTTCTTTCAGAATTTCTCTAAATCCTTTAAGCGCATCAAATGATTGAAATATCTGAGCTCGACTTGCTCTAGTTTTATGCATTATGACCACCTACCAATCCATTACGTTTTCTTTGTGTCGCTTTTTCATAAAAATTCATACCTTTTAATACAGCGTTCTTTCCATATTTGTTTCGGATAAGTCAGCAGGAAACCGACAGCCACCGCTAAAGAACAGCTTAGACCGCCCGAAAAGCAGAGCGTGCTAAAACATTTGCGTGAGATACAGGAACACAACAAGCAGAACCCACCGCAAAGACAGCGTAAAAAATCCATTGACAGAGATAGCCGATAGGCATTGAAAAACCGCCGTTATGGTCTTACCCATAGTGGCGGATTACATAATCATTTGCAGCTACTAAATTAACAGTTATATTTTTTTGATTTGTTTAACAAAATATAAATTCCAATCAATACCAAAATAGTGATACCAAGTATCATATACATCGTTCCAATATTTACTTGACTTCCGAAAAAATAAATATTGCAATCAAGGGAATCTTTTATTTTTTCAATAACCTCTGTTGGAATACCTTGATTTTGCATTTCGGCAAGCGCCCCTTGCATTGTATGATTTCGGATAAGTGATGTACCATAAGTGCCTGGCAAAAATGAGATTATTTTTTGCAGCCCTTCTCCAAATGAAGAAATAGGCATATATGCACCACAAATGAAACCATATCCCGCACTGATGATTGTGCCTACCGCTGAAATTTGTCCTTGTGTTGATAAGAAAAAATTAATAATCGAAGATAATGCTGTTCCAAACAAAACAAGAAGTAAAATATCAAGAAACAAAAAGAATATATCTGCGAGTGACATATACCAACCGACAATAGCCACATAAGTAAGACAGATACCCGTTGCAGCAAAGCAAATAATAAGTGTTGAAAGCAAGGTTGCAACATAATAACTCAGCGAAAGTGTAGCTGACTTCACAGGAGATATTCTTAAATCTCTTATCGTACCATTTGCTTTATCTTGCACCATTAAAAAATTAGAACAAAAAGCAACCGTTACACACGAAACAGCAAGAATAGATGAGATAAGTTGACCGCCTACCAGTCCCTCTATTATGCTTTCTGATAGTTTTAATGAATTAGGTAAATTAGATGTAAAACTATCCCGATACACATTCCCAAGAAAAGTTACATAGAGTACAAGCAATATAGCAGGCGTTATCAAAGAGGTAAAGAACATTCCCTTATCTTTGAAAAACAATTTGATATTCCTTTTGATAAGAATGAAAGCCATACTCATTTTTCAGCACCTCCCACTAATGTTTTTCCTGTAACAGCAAGAAAAACATCGTCCATTTTTCCTTTTGTTATTTCGTAATCATTAAACAACTGTGGATTACGAATAATCAATTCAGTTGCAGCCTTTGTATTCGGTACAGAAAGGCGATAACCGTTTCGGATTTGCTCATATTCCACATCAAGTGCTTTAATATCCTTTTCATCTACATCATAAATTGTGATGTAATCCCCAGTATAAATATTTTTTAATTCAAGCGGAGTACCCTCTGCGGATATTTTTCCATTATCAATGATTACAACATAATCAGCTTCCGCAGCTTCTTCCATATAGTGCGTAGTTAAAAATACAGTCATATTTTCATCTTTGCGAAAACTTGATATAACATTCCAAATAAGTCGGCGTGTCTGCGGATCAAGCCCTGTTGTCGGCTCATCAAGAATAAGAATTTTAGGCTTATGAAACAAAGCCCTTGCAATATCAATTCTTCGGCGTTGCCCTCCTGATAATTTACCAACGGTGCGTTTCAATAAATTTTCAAAATATAATATTTTCGCCAGTTCCTCAAGTCGTTTCTTAAACTCCATTCCAGTAATGCCATATAAAGCGGCACGACTTTCCAAATTATCATAAACAGAAAGGGCAGAATCCAAGACAGATGATTGAAAAACTACGCCCAGTTCACGCTTAATATAGTCCATATCCTTATCTAAATCGTGTTTATCAATAAAAACGCTTCCACTGTCTTTCGACAGTTGTCCACACATAATATTGATTGTAGTTGATTTTCCTGCCCCATTGATACCAAGAAAGGCAAACAACTCTCCTTTTTTCACACGAAAACTCAAATTCTGAACAGCGTTTACACTTCCAAAACTTTTATTAAGATTATTGATTTGAATAATATTGCTCATTCAATTTCCTCCTGTATAATCGGTTTTAATCTCGCATAGAGAGCAATCAATATAATCTTTTCCTGTTCTAATCGAACTCCAAATTAGTAGATGCAGCGCGATACCGTAAATTAAATTCATTATAGCATAATGAATTACCAAAGTCATTATGAAAGAAAACACATCGAATCATAATTGTGGCAGGCAAAGTTTTAATTTTTGACTGCCACTATTTTAATATTCTATATATTACATTTTTTACTTATAGATAATATCGGCATATACAATTTCTCATGCTCTTGCCTGTATCTCATTCATTCGACCAACCCACAACATCGGGTTTTCTACTTTAAGTTGTTCGGTCACGCCCTCCTTGTCAGCCATTTGCTCAACCAATCGAAACATCATTTCCGTTGCTTGTTCGTCAATGTCGGCAAGGTAATTATTCAATTTACCGCTTGTGAGCAGCGAAATATAAACCGTCCGTTTATGTTCCTGTAAGTAGTGTTTGTGTCGCTGCCCCCACAAACTGATAGGTTTGTTTTCTTTTTCGGCTGGTAAAGTAAGGCAAGGAATATAATAATCCCCCTGCAACTCATACCATAAACCATTGCTTGCATCATAAATATACTTGTCCATTAAAAAATCCTCCGTTATAATATATTCGCACATATGTCACAGTTCTCCGATTGCCACACTCTGTTATATCTTGTTATGAGATTTTCTTGCCCTTGATTTTGCCCTTATGATTGTGCAGAACAAGGGTAACATTGTGTGAAACCATATAAAGAGATAAGGTGTACTGATTGCGATAAATCCTTTGTTTTCAAGGCTTTCGGAGGATTTTATTGATAACCTATGGAGAGCAATAATCACTCATAATTTTATGGTTTTCAAATTCCAATTTGGAGAAATTGATGATAATTATTTTAGATAAATTTTAATTTTCATAAACGAAAGAAGGGAATAAAATTGAAAATCGGAATTGTATGTGCCACTGATGATGAACTTTCTCCGTTTTTAGCCATGATAGATAACTATAATATCACAAAAAAGGCAATGCTTAAATTTTATGAGGGAGAGATTTATGGCATGCAAGTTGTCACCCTATTTTCTGGGGTATGTAAAGTCAATGCTGCTATAGCAACACAAATATTGATTGATCATTTTAATGTAAATATAGTTATAAATGCAGGAACCGCTGGTGGAATGAATCCAAAATTGAAAATATTTGACACTGTTATATCTACTGAAGTTTGTTATCACGATGTTGCACAAGATACTTTAACAGAATTTCATCCATGGCTAAAAACTGTATTTTTTAAAGCAGATCAAGACTTAATAAAAATATCAAAAAGAGCTGTAAAAAACATAGAATCAAAAAACAAAGTATTTTGGGGACGAATTGTGACAGGAGAAGCTTTTATAACAGATATGGGACGTAAAAAAATCAATGATGAATTTGCCCCTTTAGCAGTTGATATGGAAACAGCCAGTATTGCTCATGTATGCTATGTAAACAAAATACCATTTCTTTCAATTCGCTGTATTACTGATACTGCTGAGCACAAAGGTGTTGAAAATTTTGAAAAAAATTGTGTCAAACCTTCTATAATCGCAAAAAATATGACTTTAGCTATATTAAAAGAATGTAGGAATCAGCATAAATGAAAACGACAAAATAAGAAAAAGATGAAATATGCCATTTAAAAAATCTTCGAAGTCAACTTTATTTATGTAAGAGCATATCATTATTAACTATGCCTGTATCAAAAATAATATAATCATTAATATCCATCAGCAACTGGTGGATATTTATTGTATACAAAAAGGAATAGTTTTTGACTATTCCTGTATATCATTTTGATCAAAAACATCATCAATTGGTGCACCAGGAGCAACCATTGGGAAGACTTTATCATCTTCTTCAATCATACATTCAATCACTACTGGTCCCTGACTATCCATTGCTTCCAAAATAGCTGGAGCCACTTCTTCTTTCTTTGTGACTCTTATGGCTTTACATCCAAGTCCCTCTGCTGTTTTACAGAAATCAACTTTATCATCAAGTACAGTTGCTGAATAACGTTTTCCATAAAATAATGTCTGCCATTGACGAACCATTCCTAAAACATGATTATTTAAAATGACTTCAATAATAGGAACTTGATAACGTGAAGCTGTTGCTAATTCATTCATGTTCATTCTAAAGCATCCATCTCCAGCAATATTAAAGACATATTGATCAGGTTTTCCATATTTTACACCAATGGAAGCCCCTAAGCCATAACCCATTGTTCCAAGTCCACCACTGGTAATGAGCTGACTTGGTCTTTTAAAATGGTAATATTGAGCTGCCCACATTTGATTTTGACCTACTTCAGTACAGATAATCGCATTATTATCTGTGAGTGCTTCAATTTGTTCAATCACATATGGTCCTGTTAATTTATCACTATCATAAGATAATGGATATTGTTCTTTTAAAGCTCTAATTTCCTTTAACCACTGTGAATGATTTTGTTGCTTTAACAATAAATTCAAAGCATTTAAAACACTTTTTGCATCACCCACAATACCTAAATCAACATTGACATTTTTATTAATCTCTGCCTCATCGACATCAATATGAATAATTTTAGCATGTCTCGCAAATTTTTGAGCATTTCCAATGACACGGTCACTAAATCTGACACCTATTGCCACTAATAAATCACAGTTAGAAACACCAAGATTACTTGTTTTTGTTCCATGCATTCCAAGCATTCCTGTATAACGTGGATTGGTTCCATCAAAAGCACCTTTTCCCATCAAAGAATCGGTAACAGGCGCATCAATCTTTTCTACAAACTCACGTAGTTCCTGGGAAGCATTAGATCTGACAACACCTCCTCCAACAAAAACAAATGGCTTTTCACTTTTTTCAATCATTTCAATAGCTTCTTTTAATGTTGATGTTGGATAAGTATAACTACGTCTTTCTATTTTTTCTGGTTTTTGATGATGATATTCACATTTGGCAGCTGTGACATCTTTTGTAATATCCACAAGAACGGGTCCAGGTCTTCCTTCTTTGGCAATCTGGAAAGCTTTACGAATTGTTGGTGCTAAACTTTCTACATCTTTGACAATATAATTGTGTTTTGTAATAGGCATTGTCACACCTGTAATATCAACTTCCTGAAAACTATCTTTTCCTAACAATGGCACACCTACGTTAGCAGTAATCGCTACTAAAGGGACAGAATCCATATAAGCTGTTGCTATTCCTGTCACAAGATTTGTCGCCCCCGGTCCACTTGTTGCCATGCAAACGCCTACTTTTCCAGTTGCTCTGGCATAACCATCTGCTGCATGTGAAGCCCCTTGTTCATGAGAAGTTAAAACATGATTAATTTTGTCACGATAGTTATATAAACTGTCATAAACATTCAGGATTGTTCCTCCGGGATACCCAAAAACAGTATCAACGCCTTGTTCCAATAAACATTCTATGACTATATCGGCTCCAGTTAATAACATATACTTCTCCTCCTATTCTTTGACTTTTAAAACCGCCCCAGTATTTGCAGATGTCACCATAGACGCATATTTTTTCAAATATCCTTTGACAACTGGTAATTTTGGTTTAAAATTCTTTCTTCTTTCTTCTAATTCTTCATCACTCACTAATAATTCAATACGATGATTGATAATATCAATTTCAATCATATCTCCTTCTTTCACAAGCCCAATTGGTCCTCCAACTGCTGCTTCTGGTGAAACATGACCAATAGATGCTCCACGTGTTGCTCCTGAGAAACGACCATCAGTAATTAAAGCGACATCTTTATCTAATCCCATGCCAGCAATTTCAGATGTTGGCGATAACATTTCTCGCATTCCTGGTCCACCTTTTGGTCCTTCATAACGAATGACAACAACATCACCAGCGACAATCTTTCCAGCACGAATAGCAGCTATCGCATCTTCTTCACAGTCAAAGACTCTTGCTGGTCCTGTATGTTGTAACATTTCTTGAGCTACTGCACTTTGTTTCACAACACAGCTATCAGGTGCTAAGTTTCCTTTTAAAACAGCAATTCCACCTGTCTTCATATATGGATTTTCTACAGGTCGAATGATATTTGGATCTAAATTAACACATCCTTCAATATTTTCTTTTAATGTTTTTGTTGTACAAGTTAAAACATCTGTGTGTAAAATACCTAATTGATCTAATTCATTCATCACAGCATACACACCACCAGCTTCATTTAAATCTTCCATAAATGTATCCCCTGCAGGCGCTAAATGACACAAGTTTGGTGTATGTTGACTGATTTCATTAGCAATTTCTAAATTTAACTCAACTCCAGCTTCATATGCGATAGCAGGTAAATGTAACATGGAGTTTGTTGAACAACCTAAAGCCATATCAACAGTCAAAGCATTCAAGAAAGCATCCTTTGTCATGATATCTCTTGGTTTGATATCTTTTTTGACTAATTCCATAATTTGCATACCGGCATGTTTAGCTAATCTGATTCTTTCACTATAGACAGCTGGAATAGTTCCATTACCTTTTAATCCCATTCCTAAAACTTCTGTTAAACAGTTCATAGAATTAGCTGTATACATACCTGAACATGAACCACATGTTGGACATGCTTTTTCTTCAAATTCTTTTAATTTTTCAGCAGTGATTTTCCCTGCATTATATTGTCCCACAGCTTCAAATAATGATGATAAACATGTTTGTTTGCCATCTAATCTTCTTCCAGCCAGCATTGGTCCACCACTCACAAAAATTGTTGGCACATTAATTCTTGCGGCTGCCATTAATAAACCAGGAACATTTTTATCACAGTTTGGAATCATTACCAAACCATCAAATTGATGTGCATTGGCTAAGCATTCAGTACTATCACAAATCAATTCTCTTGTGACTAATGAATATTTCATTCCTGTATGATTCATAGCAATACCATCACAAACAGCAATTGCAGGAATTTCAACAGGTGTTCCACCTGCTAAATAAATTCCTTTTTTCACTGCTTCAGCAATTTTATCTAAATTCATATGACCTGGAACAATTTCATTATAAGAATTTACCACTCCAATGAGTGGTCTATCTAGTTCTTCTTCAGTCATTCCCAAAGCATTAAATAATGAACGATGTGGAGCTCTTTCTACTCCTTTTTTCACTTGATCACTTTTCATGCATTTACCTCCTATAAGTTCTCTACAACATATTGTCCCATTTGACAACATGTCACCTGTTGTTTTCCTTCAGACATAATATCTGTTGTACGATAGTTCTTTTCCAAAACTTTTTCTACAGCTTGTTCAATATCATCTGCTTCTTCATCCATATCAAATGAATAGCGAAGCATCATTGCTGCTGAAAGAATTGTTGCGATAGGATTGGCAATATTCTTTCCAGCAATATCTGGTGCACTTCCATGACTTGGTTCATACATACCCAGTTTATCTTCTCTTAATGATGCACTTGATAACATACCAATTGATCCGGTAATCATACTAGCTTCATCACTTAAAATATCTCCAAACATATTTTCAGTCAAAATGACATCAAACTGACGTGGATCTTTGACTAACTGCATTGCACAGTTATCCACAAGCATATGTTCTAATTCCACATCTGGATAATCTTTAGCAACTTCATTGACAACTTTTCGCCATAAACGAGAAGTATCTAAAACATTAGCCTTATCGACACTTGTCACTTTATGACGTCGCTTCATGGCAATATCAAATGCACGTTTAGCAATACGACGAATTTCTGCTTCACTATAAATCAGATTATCATGAGCCACCATCTGTCCATCAATCTCTTTGGTTTCCCTTTCACCAAAATAAAGTCCCCCTGTCAATTCACGAACAATGATCATATCAAAACCATCCTGACTTAGTTCTTCTTTTAATGGACAGGCACCTTTTAATTCTTTATATAAATAAGCAGGTCTTAAATTGGCAAACAACCCCAAAGCTTTACGCATCTTTAACAACCCGGCTTCTGGTCTTAATGATGGTTCTAACTGATACCATGGTGAAGTATTTGTATCCCCACCAATAGAGCCTAATAAAACAGCATCACTTTTTTGAGCCATTTCAATAGCTTCATCAGTCAAAGGCACACCATATTTATCAATGGATATACCACCCATATCTATATATTGATAATGAAAAGTATGATGATATTTCTTGGCAATAGCATCTAAGACTTTCAATGCTTCATTGACAATTTCTGGACCAATACCATCACCTTTAATGACTGCAATTGTTTTTTCCATAGATTATCCTCTTTTCTTTTCGTTAACATAATTCACCAATCCATTTGCCTGAATCATTTTTTGTAAAAATTCAGGGAATGGCTGTGCCTGATATTGTTTATTTTTTGTTATATTTTTAATGATTCCTGTATCAAAATCAACTTCTACCTGATTGCCTTCATCTATGTCTTGAGCGGCTTCAGGACATTCCAAAATAGCAAATCCAATATTAATCGAATTACGATAAAAAATACGAGCAAAAGACTGGGCAATCACACAACTGACTCCAGCTGTTTTTAAAGCTAATGGAGCATGTTCACGTGAAGAACCACAGCCAAAGTTTTTTCCTGCCACCATAATATCTCCTGGATTTAATCTTTCTACAAATGTTGGATCAATATCCACCATGGCGTGACTGGCTAATTCTTTTGCATCAAATGAATTTAAATAACGTGCTGGGATAATCACATCCGTATCCACATTATCCCCATATTTTAAAACAGTTCCTTGGGCTTTCATGTTATTCTCCCACCTTTCTTGGATCAGCTATATATCCTGCAATAGCACTCGCTGCCGCAACCTCAGGAGAAGCTAAATAAATCAAAGATTCTGTATCTCCCATTCTTCCTACAAAGTTACGGTTTGTTGTAGAAACACATTTTTCACCTTTTGCCATAACACCCATATGACCACCCATACATGGTCCACAGCTTGGTGTATTGAATGCACATCCTGCTTCCACAAAAATTTCTGCCAAACCTTCTCGAATACATTCCACAAAGATTTTCTGTGTTGCAGGAATGACCATGACTCTAACTGTATCAGCGACTTTCTTTCCTTTTAATAACGCCGCAGCTTTACGCAAATCACTTAAACGACCATTCGTACATGAACCAATCACAACTTGATCAATATAAATCTTTTCACTTTCATTGATTTCTTCCATTGTATGTGCATTTCCAGGTAAATGAGGGAAAGCTACAGTTGGTGTAATTTTTGATAAATCAATTTCAATGACTTCATCATATTCTGCATCTTCATCTGCCTGATACTCTTTATAACTTTTCTTTGAATGTTGTTTCATATATTCTCTTGTTTTCTCATCAACTGGGAAAATACCATTTTTAGCGCCTGCTTCAATCGCCATATTACAAATTGTAAAACGATCATCCATCGTTAAAGAAGAAACACCTTCCCCAGTAAATTCCATAGATTTATATAAAGCACCATCAACACCAATACGTCCAATAATATGTAAAATCACATCTTTACCACTGACATACGGCTGTAATGCTCCTTTTAAAACAAACTTAATAGCACTTGGCACCTTAAACCAAAGTTCTCCTGTGGCCATACCTGTCGCAATATCAGTTGTTCCAACACCTGTTGAAAAAGCCCCTAACGCTCCATAAGTACAAGTATGTGAGTCAGCCCCAATAATACACTCTCCAGCAACGACAATTCCCTGTTCTGGTAAAATGGCATGTTCAACACCACATTTTCCCTGTTCCATATGATGTGTTAAACACTGTTCTCTAGAAAACTCTCTGATGGCCTTTGAATTTTCTGCTGATTTCATATCTTTATTAGGCGTAAAATGATCAGGAACCAAAACAACCTTATCCTTATCAAAAACATGATCAGCCATTTGTTTAAAAATCGGCAAAGCCATTGGCCCTGTAATATCATTAGCCATTACAACATCTAGTTTTGCTTCAATTAACTGACCAGCCACAACTTCTTTCAATCCTGCATGATCAGCTAATATTTTCTGTGTCATTGTCATTGACATATATATTCCCCCTTATGACTTTGTATGTCCTCACTAAAGAGTCATTTGACTCTTTACTGAACACACACAAAGTGTGTGTGTCTTAATTATTAATTAATTTATCTTCATCAGACCAGCTATATAAACTTCTGATTTCTTTTCCAACTTTTTCACTTTGATGTTCTTTAGCTAATTTACGCATAGCTTTGAAATGAGCTTGTCCTCCAGCTGGTGACATATCCAATAAGAAATCTTTCGCAAATGTTCCATCTTGAATATCTTTTAAGATTTGACGCATAGCTTTCTTTGTATCTTCAGTAATAATCTTTGGTCCAGTAATATAATCTCCATATTCTGCTGTATTTGAAATAGAATATCTCATTCCTTCAAATCCTGATTGATAGATCAAATCAACAATCAATTTCATTTCATGAACACATTCAAAATATGCATTCTTTGGATCATATCCTGCTTCTACTAATGTTTCAAAACCAGCCTGCATTAATGCACAGACACCACCACATAATACAGCCTGTTCCCCAAATAAGTCAGTTTCAGTTTCAGTTCTGAATGTTGTTTCCAAAATACCTGCTCTTGCCCCACCAATAGCTAAACCATAAGCCAAAGCCATATCTAAAGCTCGACCTGTTGCATCTTGTTCTACTGCTACTAAACATGGTGTTCCTTTTCCAGCCTGATATTCACTACGTACTGTATGTCCTGGTGCTTTAGGTGCAATCATTGTCACATCAACATTTTTTGGTGGCACAATTTGACCAAAATGAATATTAAATCCATGTGCAAACATCAACATGTTTCCTTCTTCCAAATTTGGTTCAATTGATTCTTTATATAATTTTGCCTGTAATTCATCATTAATTAAAATCATAATAATATCTGCTTTTTTAGCAGCTTCAGCTGAAGTATAAACTTCAAATCCTTGAGCTTCAGCTTTTGCCCAAGATTTTGAACCTTCATATAGTCCTACAATAACATGCACTCCTGATTCTTTTAAGTTCAATGCATGAGCATGCCCTTGTGATCCATAACCAATAATAGCGACTGTTTTTCCATCCAATAAAGCTAAATTACAATCTGATTCATAATAAATTTTTGACATTTTTTTACCCCCTGTTTTCTTTCTTATTTATTTCAAAATTATTAAGACCTCTTGAAATACCAGCTAAACCAGTACGCACGATCTCAACAATATTGAAGCCATCTAACATTGCTAATAAACCATTGATTTTATTATGTGTTCCTGTTACTTCAATAACCATTGAATCTGGTGACACATCAACAATCTTAGCTCTAAATATATCGACGATTGAAACAATATCTGCACGTGTGTGACAATCAGCTTCAACTTTAATCATGACAAGTTCACGGTAAACAGATGCTTCGCTTGGTAAGGCAAAGATTTCAATGACATCTTCTAATTTTCTAAGCTGTTTTTCAATCTGTTCAAGAATTTGCTGATTCCCATGTGCAACCACTGTCATTCTTGAAACACCTTCTGTGTTTGTTGGTCCTACGGTTAAACTATCAATGTTATAGCCACGTCTTGAAAACAAACCACTCACACGTGTCAGGACCCCTGCACTATTGTGTACAAGAATTGATAAAATAAGTTCTTCCATAAATTATCCTTCCTTTTTTATATTTTTATAAATACGATTCATAGCTGAAATCATAGCTTTAATCGTCGCTGTTGTAATATTCAAATGCACTCCTACCCCATACTCACAAAGCTCTTCACCTTGTGGTCTTAATTGGACATAGGCAGCAGCTTTAGAATTTGAACCAGATGTTAAAGCATGTTCACTATAATCCACTAAATCTGTATATAGAAAATCATCTGTGGCATTGAATGCGTTCTTAACTGCATCAATAGGTCCATTGCCATATCCAATTAAAGTTTTCACTTCACCATGATCTTCAATTGTCACTTCAGCGCGTCTTTCATACTCATTATCTTCATCACTAATATCTATTAATCTCTGTTTAATAAATTTATATGGATATTCCAAATCTATATATTCCTTTTTAAATGTGTCATAAATACGTTCTGGAGAAACTTCTCCTTCAATTTCACTAATATTTTGAATAGCTTTTGCAAAATCAGCCTGTAAAGCTTTTGGTAAATGATATCCAAAGACTGTATCCATAACAAAAGCCACTCCACCTTTACCTGATTGTGAATTAATACGTACAATTGGCTCATATTGACGATTTAAGTCAGCTGGATCAATTGGTAAATAAGGGACTTCCCAAATACCATCTCCACGTTGATGATAAGCATACATACCTTTATTAATGGCATCTTGATGGCTGCCAGAAAAGGCAGTAAAAACAAGTTCTCCAGCATATGGCTGTCTTGGTGGAATTTCCATTTTTGTACATTTTTCGTAAACATCTTTAATTTGATTCATTTGACCTAATTCCAATTTTGGATCAATGCCATGTGTAAACATATTTAAAGCCAATGTCACAATATCAACATTTCCTGTTCTTTCCCCATTTCCAAACAATGTTCCTTCAACACGATCAGCTCCTGCCAATAAAGCAAGTTCAGTAGAAGCCACACCACAACCTCTATCATTATGTGGATGAACACTCACAATAACTCTTTCTCTATCTTTAAAATGACGGCACATCCATTCAATCTGATCGGCGTATACATTTGGTGTATCCATTTCAACTGTAGATGGTAAATTAATAATCACTTTATGTTCTTTTGAAGCACCCCAAGTATCTAAAACAGCTTCACAGACTTCCATCGCATAATCAACTTCCGTACCAGTAAAACTTTCAGGCGAATATTCTAAAATAACTTCTCCATCAAAATCCTGAGATAACTCCTTGACTAATTTTGTTCCATCAACAGCAATTTTCTTAATTTCTTCCTTACTCTTATGAAACACAACATCTCTTTGTAAAATAGATGTTGAATTATAAATATGCACAATCGCCTTTTTTAATCCTTTTAAGGATTCAAATGTTCTTTTAATCAAATGTTCTCTCGCTTGTGTTAATACCTGCACTGTCACATCATCAGGTATCAGATTTTTATCTATTAGTAATCTTAAAAAGTCAAACTCAATCTGTGATGATGATGGAAAACCAACTTCTATCTCTTTAAAGCCTAAATCAACAAGCATTTGAAACATTTCTACTTTTTCATTAATATCCATTGGTGTAATTAAAGCTTGATTCCCATCACGTAAATCAACCGAACACCAGATAGGCGCTTGTTCAATTTCATGATCTGGCCATGTACGATCTGCCAATTTAATTGTTTCAAATCTTCTATATTTTTTATAGTTCATATATTTTCCTCCCCTTTGTGCGCACGTTCTTGCGCTTAAAATATATATTTCTTTTGAAATCATCGCTCCTGCATTGCGATGTAAAGCAACCGACTTACCTTTAGGGGATAACCCGACGGGGACCAAAGCATGTCGGTAAAGCCAGGATTAGTTCTCTA
>NZ_NFLY01000019.1:0-42683 GCF_002161155.1 Massilimicrobiota sp. An105 | reverse complement strand
AACAAATAGGAATCAATGAAAAAGAATATATAGAATTCGCTAGAGAAGTCATCAAGCCATTAGATAAGCACTAATGGCTTGATATCTATATAGATGTATAATTTTAGTAGAAGTTGACGATATATTAATGCTTTACATTCAAAAAAATGTGTATTATAATACTGTTCGTAACCGAACAATGGAGGTGGTACGATGTTTAGAGATCCAATTGGATATCGTATTAAAACATTAAGCAATTTAATGAAAAGAAATATGGATAAACATTTGGGACCCCAACATGATAGAGCGACAATGATGCAAACATGGATCATTGGTTTTATTCAATTAAGAGACAGTGAAGGCAAGGATACTTTTCAAAAGGATATTGAAGAGGAATTTTCTATTAATCGTTCAACGACTTCTGAAATGCTGACCTTGATGAATAAGAGGGGGTTGATTGAACGTGTTCCTGTAGATTATGATGGACGTTTGAAAAAAATTGTTTTAACCAAAAAAAGTTTAGAGATTCATGAATGGATTAATCAGGCTATGATGCAACTTCATGATAAATTAACTGATGGTTTAACAACTCAACAAATTGAAACATTTATAGATGTTGCGGATCATATGATTCAAAATATGTCTAAAAATGAACAGGAATCTACAGATTAGCAATCGTGTTGGTTACAAATCTTTAAAGAAGGGGTGGTTATATGGTTATTAAAACATTGATGAAACAAATCAAACAATATAAAAAAGATTCTTTTTTAACAATGTTTTTTGTTATCGTCGAAGTTATTTTGGAGATTTTGATTCCTTTGTTAATGGCAAGAATTATTGATTTAGGAATTGAAGCTGGAAATATTAATGCTGTATATAAATATGGATTTATCATGTTTATTATTGCAATTGGAACTTTATCAACTGGTTTTTTAGCTGGGAAATATGCTGCAAAGGCTTCAACAGGATTTGCTGCTAACTTAAGAGATGGAATGTATACAAATATTCAATCATTTTCATTCTCTAATATAGATAAATATAGTACTGCTGGACTTGTTACACGTTTAACAACAGATGTGACGAATGTTCAGATGGCTTATCAGATGATTATTCGTATGTGTATTCGTGCACCAATGAATTTAATTTGTGCCCTGACAATGGCTTTTATGATTAATCATGAATTAAGTTTGATTTTTGTTGGAGCAATGGGATTCTTAATTATTGTTTTAGGATTTATCATGATTACAGCGACACGTTATTTTAATCAGGTCTTTCCTAAATATGATGATTTAAATGAAAGTGTTCAAGAAAATGTTGTCGCTATTCGTGTTGTCAAATCATTCGTCAGAGAAAAATATGAAAATGAAAAATTTAAAAGAGCTGCACAAAATATCTATCGTTTATTTGTAAAGGCTGAATCTGTATTGGCTTTAAACAACCCTGCTATGATGACAGCTGTTTATGGATGTATTTTACTTTTATCATGGTTAGGAGCAAAGAGTGTTGTTGGTGGAACTCTAACAACAGGAGAATTGACGACATTATTTAGTTATATCATGAATATTTTGATGTCATTAATGATGTTATCTATGGCATTTGTTATGATTACAATGTCATTTGCTTCAGCAAGACGTATTGCCGAAGTTTTAAATGAAAAATCAGATTTGGTTTCTCCTGAAAATGCCTTAAAAACAGTGAAAAGTGGATCTGTCACTTTTGATCATGTGACTTTTTCTTATAAACATGGAACAGGTGAACCAGTGCTTAGAGATATTGATATCCACATTCACTCTGGTGAAACAATTGGAATTATTGGTGGAACTGGAAGTGCTAAGAGTACCCTTGTCAGCTTAATCAGTCGTCTTTATGATGTTGATCGAGGAAGTGTCATTGTTGGTGGTGAAGACGTTAGAAAATATGATTTGGAAGTATTAAGAAATGAAGTAGCTGTTGTTTTACAAAACAATGTCTTATTCAGTGGAACTATTTTACAGAACTTAAGATGGGGAAATGAAAATGCGACTTTAGAAGAATGTCAGGAAGCATGTCGTTTGGCTTGTGCTGATGATTTTATTCAAGATTTCCCTGATAAGTATAATACTTATATTGAACAAGGTGGAACAAATGTTTCTGGTGGACAAAAACAACGTTTATGTATTGCCAGAGCATTGTTAAAGAAACCAAAAATATTAATTCTGGATGATTCAACAAGTGCTGTTGATACTGCGACTGATGCAAGTATTCAAAAATCATTTGAAGAACGTATTCCAGATACGACAAAAATTATTATTTCACAGCGTGTATCAAGTGTGCAAAATGCAGATCGTATTATTGTATTAAATGATGGTGTTATTGATGATTTTGATACACATGAAAATTTATTAAAAACAAGTGGTATTTATCGTACAATATATGAAACACAGACAAAAGGAAAGGAGGAAGCATAATATGAAAAAACAAAATGTTTTAGCACGTCTTTTAAAGAAAGTCTTTAAACGTTATGGTTTGGCTATAGTTATTGTTTTAATATGTATTATTGGACAGGCCATTTGTAGTGTACAGGGCCAGGTATTCCAACAAAGATTAATTGATGATTATATTATGCCTTTAATAGGGCAGCCTTCTCCTGATTTTTCTGGATTGTTTTCTGCTCTTTCTGTTATGGCTTGTTTCTTTTTGGCAGGAATTGTTTTTGCTTATGCCTATAACCGTATTATGGTTACTGTTACACAAGGTTTCTTACGTGATTTACGTGTAGAAATGTTTGAACACATGGAATCATTACCAATTCGTTATTTTGATAGAACAACTCACGGAGATATTATGTCTGTTTATACAAATGACATTGATACTTTAAGACAATTAATTAGTCAATCTATTCCACAGTTTACTTCAAGTGCTATTACAATTATGACTGTTCTTATATCAATGTTAATGTTAAATGTGACTTTAACATTAATAAGTGTCATTATGGTTTGTATTATTCTCTTTATTTCACGTTCTATTGGAAGACGTTCAGCAAAATATTTTATTAAACAACAAGAAACATTAGGAAAAGTCAATGGTTATATTGAAGAAATGATTTCTGGACAGAAAGTTGTTAAAGTGTTTAACCATGAAGAAAAAGCTATTGAAGGTTTTAGAGATATTAACGAAGAATTACGTCAAAGTTCATATCAAGCTAATAAATTTGCCAATGTTTTAATGCCAGTTACCATTCAGGCAGGAAATATGTCATATATTTTATGTGCGGTGATTGGAGCTGTTTTGGCATTATCTGGTTTTGATTCTTCATTAACAATCGGAACACTTGTTGCATTTATGACATTGAATAGAAGTTTTAATAACCCAATTGGACAAGTGTCTATGCAAATCAATTCTATCGCTATGGCACAAGCTGGAGCGAAACGTATTTTTGAATTGCTAGATCAGGAAAAAGAAGTAGATGAAGGTATCGTGACATTATGTCGTGTAGAATTTGTTGATGGAAAAATGGTGGAAACTGATAAAAGAACAGGACATTGGGCATGGCGTCATCCAAGAGCAAACGGTGAAGTAGAATTGGTTGAAATGAAAGGTGACTTGAAATTAGAAAATGTCAACTTTGGTTATTTTGATGATCATATGGTTTTACATGATATTGATGTATTTGCTAATCCTGGTGAAAAAATTGCTTTTGTTGGAGCAACTGGTGCCGGTAAAACAACTATTACAAACTTAATTAATCGTTTTTATGATATTCAAAGTGGAACGATTACTTATGATGGTATTGATATCAAATTAATTAAGAAAGATGATTTACGTCGCTCATTAGGTGTCGTATTGCAAGATACACACTTATTTACAGGAACTGTTATGGATAACATTCGCTATGGACGTTTAGATGCGACTGATGAAGAATGTATTGAAGCTGCTAAACTTGCTAATGCAGATGCTTTTATCAAACATCTACCTGATGGCTATGATACAATGTTAACTGGAGATGGAGCGAATCTTTCTCAAGGGCAACGACAATTAATTGCGATTGCTCGTGCTGCAGTTGCGAATCCTCCTGCTTTAATCTTAGATGAAGCTACTTCATCTATTGATACAAGAACAGAAACTCTTGTTCAAAAGGGTATGGATGGATTAATGGAAGGAAGAACAACATTAGTTATTGCCCATAGATTATCTACAATTAAAAATAGTGATTGTATTATGGTTCTTGAACATGGTCATATCATTGAAAGAGGTAACCATGAAACATTGATGAAACAAAAAGGTAAATATTATCAATTGTATACAGGAGCTATTGAAATGGATTAAGGTCTTAGGACCTTTTTCTTTTTAAGCACATAAGTTGTAAAAAGTGAAAGACTATGATAAACTTCAGTATATCAATAAAAGAAAAAGCTATAATATGATAAAGGAGGCGCTGCATATGGCAGAAGTATTACATGTTAACAGTCAGGAATTTGAAAATGTTATTGCTCAAAATGATGTTGTTTTTGTAGATTTTTTTGCAAACTGGTGTGGACCATGCAAAATGTTAGCTCCAAGTATTGATAAATTGGCACAGGAACATCCTGAAGTCAAAGTTGTGAAAGTAGATGTAGATCAGGAACCTTCTCTTGCAATGCAATTTGGTGTACAATCTATTCCAACATTGATAACTTTTAAAAAAGGACAAGCTGTCAATCGTCAATTAGGATTTGTTCCTTATGAAACTTTAGAAAATATGTTGAAATAAAAAATATCTCCTAGATTTTTTCTGGGAGATATTTTTTAAGTCTTTTTTGTCCTTCGTCTGATAAAACAATATCTGTTTCAGCAAAGTATTGAGCTAAGACATCAGCGTCTTTAAGAATCTCACTATATGCATCATCAACTTTATCTTTTTCACTATGTCTAGCAATGGCTTGTTGAATAATAGCTTTTTCATCATCCTGAAATTCACTTAAAATACTACTGATCCATTCACTACATCTTAGACCATGCTGGAATGAGGAATGTTGAGTGAATTGAATGTAGTCATGAAATAATCCAATGATGCCTGCAAGTTCAACATCTAAGTGATGTTCTAAGGCAAGTTTCTGACATAAAGTAGAGACTTGAATGCTGTGTAGTAAAGCTTTTTGCTTATAAATACCATGACATTGTTCTTCAATATGTGTAAAGAAATAGTCTTTTAATGTTTCATAACGATTCATCTTCTTAACCCCTTTGGATATAAGTTTTTAGCTAAGCCTTGACTTTCTTTATAAAAAGAAAGAGGATAATCTTCTACAAAAATGACACCATAACCTTTGTGGTTTGATCCCTGGATGGCTTCTCCATGCAAATACTGTTTGATTTCATCATCATTTTCATGAAAACGATAAAACTGTTTGACGTCTTTTTGAGTTAATGTTAAAGCTAAAGCAAGACTTGGTTCAAATCTGTTTTTCTTACATTCCCCTAGATAAAGTCCATTGCGTAAAACACGTATTCCTTGTAAATCAGGGAATTGAGGCATGAGAGCATAAATATGATTATGATTGTCATAAAGATAATCAGGAGTAGGAATGTTGAGATATTTCTGATAAAATTCATCAACCAGTTTTTGATTTTGTTTAGAAATATGAGGTTTCATAGGCTTGTATTTTTTAGATACAGACTGACCATTTTTTTGAATGCAGGCAATGAAATGTCCCTCGCCCTGATAATGATGCGGATATAAACGAACAACTCTATCTAGTCCAATGCCATTAGCCATTCCATGACTTCTTTTGAGTGGCTTTAAACAACAATCATATCGTTCAAGAATATATTTGATCTGTTCTTCATTTTCTTTTGTATTATATGTACAGGTAGAATAAATCAGTGTTCCTCCAGGCTTTAATAATTGCATCGCCTGATCAATCAATTGTCGTTGAATATAGGCACATTCCTGTACTTTTTCAGGAGACCATGTTGTGATAGCCTGCTCGTCTTTTCTAAACATTCCTTCACCACTACAAGGTGCATCTAAAATGATTTTATCAAAAAATTCAGGAAGAATTTTTGTAAATTGAATAGGATCACAATTGGTTACAATGGTATTTTTTAAACCAAACCTTTCAATATTTTCAGAAAGAATTTTTGCACGCAATGTATTGATATCATTGGTAATCATTAAACCTTGAGGACCTAATCGACTAGCTACTGCACAGCTCTTTCCTCCTGGAGCACCACACATATCTAATACATAATCATCTTTTTGAATGTCTAAAAAATGAGCAACAAGCATGGCACTTGGTTCTTGAATATAATACAAACCACAAGAGAAAAAAGGAGATTTTCCTAGTGGGTATTTTTCATAATCAAAATAATATCCATCTGGTACAACTGGATGGGGAGAAATAGCATCCTGATTGAAATAATGTAAACAATCCTTTTTTAAAGGATTTAAATAAAAAGCTTTAACAGGAGGCTTTTGTAATGATTGTATAAAATCATCATATTCATCTTTTAATATTGTTTTCATTTCATTTTTAAATAATTCATTCATTTTGTTCACCAATGCTATTATACAAGTGAAAAATGTCTATGTAAACTAGAAAAGATATGTTAAAATAAGAAACGGTGATGGTATGAAAAGGTGTCAATGGGCATATAATGAGCGTTTAATCGCTTATCATGATCATATATGGGGTATTCCTCAACATGATGAAACGCAATTATATAAAATGTTAGTTTTAGAAGGTTTACAGGCAGGACTGAGCTGGGATATTATTTTAAAAAAAGAAGAATTATATGGTAAGGCTCTTGATCATTTTGATTATCATCGCATTGCCTTATATGATTCAAAAAAATATGATGAGTTAATGCAAACAGAAGGATTGATCAAGAACCGTTTAAAAATGAAGGCAATTATAACGAATGCCAAAGCTTTTCTTGAAATTCAAAAACAATATGGAAGTTTTGATTCTTTTATATGGTCTTATGTTGATTTTCAACCGGTTCAACATCATTATCAGACATCACAGGATGTTCCATCAAGTGATGATCTGTCTATACAAATCTCTAAAGATTTAAAAAAACATGGTTTTTGTTTTGTAGGTCCAACAATTATATATAGTTATTTGCAGGCTATTGGTATATATAATGATCATGAAATAAATTGCGATTTTTATTGATTTTTAAAAAGATATGTAATATAATAAATAAGCAATTTGATTTGCCTGAGTGGCGAAACTGGTATACGCACAGCACTCAAAATGCTGCGACCTATGTCATGTCGGTTCGAGTCCGACCTCAGGCACCAATTGAATACAAAATCATGGAAAAGATTTCTTTTTCATTAACATGAAGGTATCGAACAAGATAAAGAATTTTGTTCGATATTTTTTTATGGATCAAGACATATTTTTATACACAAGATGATGAATTGATATGACTGATAAGCTGTTTCAAGAATTTTATAGGAGTAGCTTTCATATAAAATTCGACAGGATAAAAGAAAAAATGACTATATTTGATAATATTCTTGGAAAAAAATGACGAAAAAGTGAAGAAAGGTGAAGAAAATAGATCAAAAACATATGTTATTCTATGAATATTTTGGAAATATTGTAAAATAAAATCAGGAGGTGTAAAAATATGTTAGAAAATCATATTTTTGAATGTGTTGATCATATTTATGATGATATTATTTTAAATGGATCTGATGAATTAAAAGATATTATTCGTCAATTTGAAGATGTAGCAGGAGATGAAAGTCCTTATTTTTTAAAGAAAGGTATTATGTTAGCCATGACATTATGTTTGAATCAGCTTCAATTTCAGGATGAATTGTTTGAAGGTGTTTTACAGGAATATTTAGAACATATGATGGAAGCCATTCCTGAAATGAAGAAAACAGTCATATGTCGTATTGTGGTTAGAGAGTTAGAAAAGTATATTCATCGCCAGGTACGTATCCCTTATCATATGCCTTTAGATGAATTGGCATATTATATATTAACCATGTTTCAGGCAGAGGGTACTCATCTTTTTACATTTATAACTGATCAGGGAAAATTTGGTTGTGATCAATGTGATGAAGAAATGTTAGATGATTATGCATCAGATGTTTTCTTAGATGAACTAGATTTGAAAAAGGGAGATACTTTTTCGTTATGGTATGATTTTGGTGATGATTATATATTTGATATTCAGATTCAAGATATTGAACAACACCCAAATGTACAAACTCTTCATGATATAGAAATTATGGCTGGAGAAGGCTTTGGTATTTGGGAAGATGAACATTCACTTTTGGATATGTATTATCATGATAGACAAGCTTTCGTTGAGCATATTCAAGATTTAGGTTTGAATTTGGATGACTTTATTTTTGAAGAATTTGATGTAAATACAGCAAATGGTGCTTTATTTGATGATTATGAATTTTTAAAACATGCTTATATGTATGATGAATATGAAATGTAATGGTTTGTGTTTTTGAATGGAGACTATAAAAACGTGATTTGAGGATGGAAAATAAAGATAAAATAGATATTCTGTTGATATTGAAAAAAATATTTGACAATATAAAAAAGCTTGTTATAATGTATTAGTGCAATAAATGATAGCAGCACATAGAGGGTTAGCCCATGCGTTTGTGACAAAGGGATGTAGAGTATCTTGCTGCAAAGAGAAATACTTAGTACAAACACACCCTAACTGATCTATGCATGTTATTGTTTTATGCCAAATAAAACAATAGGAGGAAAGAAAATGTCACGTTATACTGGACCACAATGGAAAAAATCTAGACGTTTAGGTTTTTCAACATTAGAAACTGGTAGAGAATTAGCAAGAAGACCATATGCACCTGGTCAACATGGTCAAAAAAGAAAGAAATTAACAGAATATGGATTACAATTAGCTGAAAAACAAAAAGTAAGACATATGTATGGAGTTAATGAAAAACAATTCCATAACACATTCAAAAGAGCTGGAAAAATGGAAGGAGTTACTGGTTACAATTTCTTCTGTTTACTAGAATCTAGATTGGATAATATTGTTTATAGATTAGGTTTTGCAACAACAAGAAGACAAGCAAGACAGTTAGTTAACCATGGACATATTTTATTAAATGGAGTTAAAACTGATATCGCTTCTTGTCAAGTTAAAGTTGGAGATGTTATTTCTGTTAAAGAACGTTCTCGTTCATTAGAAATTATCAAAAACGCTTTAGCTTCTCAAACACATGTACCAGGATTTGTTGAAGTTGATGCTGATAAAATGGAAGGTAAATTCATCAGATTACCTGAAAGATCAGAATTAAATCAAGAAATCAATGAATCACTTATCGTTGAATACTACAACCGTTTAGGATAAGATGATCAATATCAAAGTATTGAACAGTTATTTTGTTCAATACTTTTTTCTTTTGATGGCAGTATATCTCTTGTCTATGTAGGATTTTGGAAAAAGATGATGAAATACCTTTCTATTTATGATAAAATAAAACTTAGGAAAAGAGAGGAATTTTAAATGATGGATAATATTATGAGATTGATTGAACAAATAGGTATACGTAATCTCATTTTTATAGGTATAGGTATTGTTGCGCTTGTAATACTACTTTTATTTTATAGGGGAATGAGATTAAGAAAATATAGGAAATTAATTGTGGATGTAGAAAATCGCATGAATGGCATTAAATCACTGCCATTACAATATCGTTTAGGAAGAGTCCACAGTATTTCTAAAAATATGCCAGAGGTTCTGGAAAAATATGAAGAATATGCTCAGGAATTTGAACGTATTACAGATTATCAGAAAAATCAATTAGGTGTATTGGTTAATGAAGTAGATGAACAGCTTTTTTATGGTAAACTTAGAAAAATATCTTCTAAAATGAAAGAATTAGAAAGCATGTTGAAAATCTATGAAGATGATTCTCAAGCTTTACTGGCAAAAATTGAAGAAATTACTGAAATTGAGAATGTTCAAAGAATTGAAATTATTCGTGTGAAAGAAAAGTATCGACAATTGATAGATCACTATGAAACAATCCGTTTTAAAGTAGAAGATTTTGTTAAGGGCATTAAAAATATTTTTAATAATCTTGATGATTCTTTTGTAAAGCTTGAAGATATGATGAATAATCAGAGGTTTGAAGATGCTAAAAATTTAACACAGGATATTGATAAAAAAGTAGACTGGTTAAATGCCCGATTACAGGAGTTGCCTGATTATATCGCTATTGTCAGACAGTATATTCCTAAAAAGATTCATTATTTGGATAATTTGATTAAAGATATGTCTAATGGAGAATTTGCGTTAGAAAAGTTAAATGTATCTGTACGTTATCAGGCCATCCAATCCACTTTAGAAACAACAACTCAACATATTCAACAATTACAATTAGAAAATGTTGGCGAAGTCTTACAGAAATTAGTTGATGATATTGATGCTATTATTAAAGATTTAGAAGTTGAAAAACAATCATATGATGATTTTAAAACAAAATGGGATGAATCTTATACAGTTATTACCCAGATTTATGATCAGTATAAACAAGCTCTAATTGATCAAAATCGTATTGAAAATTTATATTTGATTAATGAAGATTATGTTGATATTCAAGAAAAATATAAGGACTTTGATCAGATTTTAAGAGAATCTTATGATTTAGAAGAAGAAATGAATGCAGGTGATTTCTCTTACTTACAAATGATTGATAAAGTTGAAAAGATAAAAAATGCAGCTTTAACTCATCAGGATGACTTAAATTCATTCTTTGCATTTCGTGATCATTTATATTTACAGGAACAGCGTGCTATTGATGAGTTAGAAAATATTAATATTGTATTATTGGAAATCAAATCTGAAATTAAGAATAAACACTTACCTATGATCAATGAATCTTACAAAGATTATATTCAGGATTCATACGATAAAGCAGCACAGATTCAAGCCTATCGTATGCACCGTCCAGTGGAATTATCTGAATTATCTAAACGTGTTGATAGTGCAAGAGATATTATTTATAAATTATATGATAATGTCCATAACTTAATTGTTACAGCTGAAATGGTTGAAGAAGCTATTGTTTTTGGAAATCGTTATCGTTCTACTTTTTTAGAGGTGAATACTGAATTAACAAAGGCAGAAGTCTTATTTAGAAATGGTGAATACACAAAAGCTCTATCAACTGCAGTAGATATTATTGAAAAGATTCAGCCAGGTTCATATGAAAATTTAATTCAAAAAACAAGCGAAAAGTCCTAATTTGGACTTTTTTAGTGGCTTTTTCTTAATAAAAATGGTATATATACATATAATGAACTATGGAGGAAAGATATGATTTATTTAGATTATGTATCAACAACACCATTGAACCAAGAAGTGAATCATATGTATCAGTCATTATTAAATGATTATTTTGCTAATGCTGATTCGTTATATTCTTTAGGATTAAAAACAAGTGCTTTAATGGAAAAATCAAGAGAATTAACAGCACAATTATTACATGTTTTACCAGAAGAAATTATTTTTACAAGTGGTGCCAGTGAATCTAATAGTGCAGCTATTAAAGGATGTGCTTTTCAATATCAAAATAGAGGAAAACATATCATTACAACCGCAGTAGAACATTCCAGTGTTTATCAGTCATGTATTCAATTAAGAGATGTCTTTGGTTTTGAAGTTGATTTTATATCAGTAGATGCTTCAGGAAATCTTGATTTAAAACAGCTGGAAGAAGCAATCAGACCAGATACAATTTTAATCACGATGATGTATGTAAATAATGAAGTGGGAATGGTTTTTCCTATTGAAAAGGTTTATCAGATGATTCAAAAGATCAATCCAAAAATAAAATTACATGTCGATATGGTACAGGCTTTAGGAAAGATGCCTATTGATCTCACTCATGTAGATTTAGCGAGTTTTTCAGCACATAAAATTTATGGATTAAAAGGAAGTGGTGTTTTATATAAAAAAACATCTACGTCATTAGTTCCATTAATTAATGGTGGTCAGCAGGAACATCAATTGCGTGGAGGAACATCTAATACAGCTACACATACAATGTTTGCGAAAACATTAAGATTAGCTCTAGAAAATTTAGAACAGAAATATCAATACGTGACTTCTTTGAATCATTATATAAGAGAACAGCTCACTCAGATACCTGATATTGTCATCAATACACCTAGTGAGCATGTTTCACCATATATTCTCAATTTTTCATGTGTAGGGTATAAACCAGAAGTGATTTTACATGCTTTAGAAATGTATGAATGTTATGTATCAACCAAAAGTACCTGTTCATCTCATAAGAATGATATTTCAAGAACATTACAGGCAATGGGAATTCGAGAAGATATTGCTAAAAGTGCGATTCGTATTAGTTTTTCTCATCATACGACACAAGATGAATTAGATGAATTTTTATTTTATTTAAAGAAAACTTTAAAAACTATTAAGAAACAGAGGTAATTGTCAATGGAATGTAGTCATATTTTAGTCAGATTTGGAGAACTCACAACAAAAGGGAAAAATCGTAAACTTTTTATTCGTAAATTAACACAAAATACAAAGGAAATATTAAAAGAGTTTTCACATTTAAGATATGAAATGTCTTTTGATCGTTTATATATTATGTTAAATAATGAAGATCCAGAGGCTGTATGTCAGAAGTTACAGACAGTCTTTGGCATTCACTCTTTTTCAGTTTGTTATAAAGTGGAAAGTGATTTAGAAAAAATAAAAGAAGTATGTTTACAGATTGTAGAGAAAAATGAAGGGCATACTTTTAAAATCAAAACAAAGCGTAATGATAAGGATTATCCACTTCACTCACATGATATCAATACGGCTATTGCTGGATATATTTTTCATCATACATCAAAAGAGTTAAAAGTAGATGTCCATCATCCAGAAATATTAATACAAGTTGAATTGCGTAAAGAATGTACCTATGTTATGGATAATGTGATTCAAGGTGCTGGTGGTTATCCTGTTGGTATTGGTGGAAAAGCTTTATTGATGTTATCAGGTGGGATTGATTCACCAGTTGCCGGATATTTAACATTAAAACGTGGCGTTGATATTGAATGTATTCACTATGCTTCACCGCCATATACAAATGAATTGGCAAGAGAAAAAGTATTAGATCTTGTTGATGTTTTAAGACATTATACTCATGGAAAAATCACTGTACATATTATACCTTTTACAGATTTGCAGTTAGCTGTATATGATCATTGTGATGAAAGTTATGCGATGACAATTATGCGTAGAATGATGTATCGAATTGCTGAAGGCGTGGCACATCAAAATCAATGTTTAGCATTAGTGAATGGTGAAAGCATTGGACAAGTGGCTTCTCAAACTTTAGAAAGTATGTCTGTTATTAATGAAGTGATTCATCTGCCAGTTATTAGACCAGTTGCTTGTATGGATAAATTAGAAATTATTGATATTGCTCAAAAAATTGGAACATATGATATTTCTATTCGACCACACGAAGACTGCTGTACAATTTTTACACCAAAGCAGCCTGCTACAAAACCAAAAAGCTATAAAGCTGAAGCATTGGAAGAAACATGGGATTATCAAACGATGATTCATGAATGCATTGAACAATGTGAAACAATTGTTATTGATGATCATTATAAAGAAGTAGAGGATTTGTTTTAATGAATGATGAAATTTTGGATTTGTATACGCAGGATCGAGTAAAAACAAATCAAAAGATGATGAGAAGCGAGAAGATTCCTTCACATCTTTATCATCTTGCTGTTCATATTTGCCTTTTTAATGATCGAGATGAAATGTTGATACAACAAAGATTTAAGAAAAGAAAAACATGGTCAGGATTATGGGATATGAGTGCTGGTGATAGTGCATTGATGAATGAAACGAGTTATATGGCAGCTGAAAGAGAAGTTTATGAAGAATTAGGTATTCAATTATCTTTAAAAGATATAAGACTTTTTTGACAATTCATTTTGATCAAGATCTTGATGATATTTATCTTATCCGTTATCTTGTCAATATTCAAAATTTAGTTATACAAGATGAAGAAGTACAAAATGTGAAATGGGCAAGTCTTGAAGACATAACAAATCTTTTGAAACAAGAAAAATTCGTTCCATATCATCAAGATCTTATATCATTATATTTTGAAATGAAAAATAAACGTGGAGCACAAAGATTATAAATATAAAAAGTTTTATTTATTTTGAATATATATGATGTTTTGTTAATTTATAACCGATTATTCAAGTCAGGTTGCTATGTTGAAAGGAAATCTTATATGCAAAAGTTATTAAAAGATATATCGACTCAATTTCATTTGCTACCTAAATGGAAACAAAGAATATCATGGTGGTATGTTATCTCGGTAAGTTTGATTTTAGTACAATATTTCATCAATCGTCAATTAGATATTCATACATATTTTCACCCATTTATAAGTATAATGATTAATATACTTGTGATTATAGATATTTTTCTTATACCTGTTATTCTTGTGGTTATAGAGATATTAAGTGAAAAAAAGAATTTATTACTTAAATTGATTCAAATCTTTTTATCAATTGCAGGGGTAGGTATAATAACACTTATCTTATCTATGATGTTCTTTATGACGAATAAATCTGCAATCAGTAGTAATACTGTAAATATTTCTTTTAGTAATAATAAAGTTTATATTGAAAATGGTGTGTGGCTAGAGAGTAGAAATCATATTGATGTATATCAAATTGAAAATTTAATTTTTATAAAAAAGATTAGCAGTTACTAATGAATAAAAGTTTTAATTGAGATATCTTGATGATTTGGTAAAATTATTTTATAATATTTCAATCTCGTTAATTGTCATAAAATATCAAATATAATATATTAAATTGACAGGAACATTTAATAAAAATGAGTATGATGTCAGTCATATTCTTTTTAAAAAGAGAGTTTACAAAATTTTTTTTAAAATAAATGAATAATTTTGTCACCTTGACACAAACTAATTGTGTCAGGAGGTGAAAGCAATGAACTCAAAAAATTCAAAAAATAGATTAGTTGTTCCTGGTGCTCAAAATGCAATTGATCAAATGAAATACGAAATCGCTAATGAATTTGGTGTTAATCTTGGACCTGATGCAACATCTCGTGCTAACGGATCTGTTGGTGGTGAAATCACTAAGAGATTAGTTGAAATGGGACAAAATCAGATGGCAGGTAGACAATCTCAAAATCGTTAAGCTATTATAAAAAATCCTAGTCATAATCTTTATTATGAGTAGGGTTTTTTCATTTTTGATAAAAAGTGTATTCGCTTTCAAATTTTTGTTGAGTTTATTCTACAATTTATGTACAATAAATATATGTTATGTATTGTAGGAGGAATAAAAATATGACAAAAATTATGGCAGTCAATGCAGGAAGTTCATCTTTAAAATTTCAATTATTTGAAATGCCTGAAGAAACAGTCATTACATCAGGAATTGTAGAAAGAATTGGGATGGATGATGGTATTTTTACAATAAAATATAATGGAGAAAAAAAGACAACGACATGTCCGATTCCTGATCATCAGGTCGCTGTAGAAATGCTTTTAAAAGCATTGGTTGATGAAGGAGTCGTGACAGAATTAAAAGAAATAGATGCTGTTGGACATCGTATTGTTCATGGTGGAGAATATTTTAGTGATAGTGCTGTTGTTGATGATGATGTTGTCGCAAAGGTTGAAGAACTTTGTGAATTAGCGCCTTTACATAATCCAGCACATCTAATTGGATATCGTGCATTTAAAGCAGAATTACCTAATGTACAGCATGTCTTTACTTTTGATACAGCTTTTCATCAAAGTTTAGATAAAGAAAGATATTTATATCCATTACCATTAGAATATTACACAGATTTAAAAGTGAGACGTTATGGAGCACATGGAACAAGTCATAAATATGTTTCTGAACAAGTGATTGATATGTTAGGAAATCCAACTGAATCACGTGTTATTGTTTGTCATTTAGGTAATGGTGCAAGTATTTCAGCAGTATTAAATGGAAAATGTATTGATACATCTATGGGATTCACACCACTTGCAGGAGTTATGATGGGAACACGTTGTGGAGATGTTGATCCATCTATTATGCCTTATTTATGCAAGAAATTAAATAAAACACCAGATGAAGTCTTAGAAATTTATAATAAGAAATCTGGTATGCTTGGTATTTCAGGAATTTCATCAGATTCTCGTGATATTGAAAATGCTTTATTTAAAGAAGGTGATGATAGAGCATTATTAACAAGTTTATTGTATGCAAGAATTGTTTCTAAATATATTGGAGCTTATTATGCTGAACTTGGTGGATGCGATGCGATTGCCTTTACAGCTGGTGTAGGTGAAAATGCAGCTTATTTAAGACGTTTGATTATTGATGATGTTTCAAAAGCTTTTGGTGTCTTCTTGGATGAAAAACTAAATGCTGTGAGAAGTGATGAAAATAGAGTGATTTCTCATCAGTTCTCACAAATTAAAGTTATGGTTATTCCAACAAATGAAGAAGTTATGATTGCAAGAGATACAGTCAGATTATTAGGGCTATAAGAGAGTTGAATGATCAACTCTTTTTTATTATGGTTATTTTGATATAGAAGAATAAATCTTTTATAAGTTCATATTTATGTGATAATATGGTATTATGATAAACAAAGGTGATGAGAAATGGATAAAATATTAAGAATTAGAAAAGAGTTTGATCAGGTTATTATATATAGACATGTGAATCCTGATTTAGATGCATTTGGTTCACAACTGGGAATGTATTGGACATTAAAATCAATCTATCCACAAAAAAATATTGTTTTAGCTGGTGAAATGAACAGTGATTTATTAAAGTATTATCCTTCTTTTGAAATGGGTGAAATCAAAAAAGGTTATACTTTAGGAATTGTTTTAGATACAGCCAATCGTGAACGTATTGATGGGGATATATCTGTGTGTGATCAGATACTAAAGATTGATCATCATATAGTTGTAGATTCATATGGTGATATTAATATTGAAGATGAAAAAGCATCTTCATGTAGTGAAATTGTAACTTTATTAATGAAACGTGGGAAAGCTCAAATCCCATTAGAAGCTGCCAATGCTTTGTATTTAGGAATTATTGGAGATAGCAATCGCTTTTTATATCATTCGACATCTCAAAAAACTTTTGAAGCAGCTTCTTATCTATTGGATATGGGAATTGATATTGAAAAATTATATCAGAAGCTTTATATGCGTACAAAACAGGATTTAGAAATTACAAAATTTATTTATAATCATTATCAGGAAAATGATCATATAGCATGGTATTATTTGAGTGATGAAAATTTAAAAGCATTACAGATGAGTCGAGAACAAGGGTCTTCTTATGTCAATGTGTTAGCTAATTTTGAAGAGTATGCTGTATGGATGGCTGTGACTCAAAATAAAAAAGACAACAACTATCGTGTAAGTATCAGAAGTCGTGGTATTCCTGTTAATGAAGTGGCAGCGCTTTTTCATGGTGGTGGACATGCTTATGCTGCAGGAGCAACTCTTCAATCATTAGATGAATTGGAAGAACTTATTGAAAAATTAAAGGAGAAAATCAATGGAAAATATATTTGAAAAGTTTTTTACAAGAATGACAGAAAATAGGCAACGTCAATTTTTTCAACAACGTCAGCCCCAAAAAGGCGGGACAATAAAGGCACTGGTCATTGTTTTGATTGTTTTTTTGATTGTTGAATACTTTGTTTTGATTCCTATTAATTTGAGATCACCTGATTTTGTTTTCTTTTTCAGTATTCTGCTTGTTATTTTTATAGCATTAAGAAGTTTATTTCAGGCTTCATTTGATAAAGTAAATAAGATACTTAGTGTAGTGATTGCGTTATTGTTAGTTTATGTCTTTGCTGGACAATTAATCAGTTCACCTATCTTTTTTGCATCAAGTTATCAAAAACAATTAGATGTTGATAAAAATGCTGATTTCTATAAAGATAATCCTAAAGTGAATTATCAGTCAATTCCTGTTGTTGATAAAGAGAGTGCTGAACGTTTAGGAGATCGTAAAATGGGTGAGATTGTCGATTATGTTTCACAATTTGAAGTTGATAATGATTATGTTCAAATCAATTATCAGGATAAACCTTATAGAGTCACAACATTATCATATAGTGATTTGATTAAATGGTTTACGAATCATCGTGAGGGATTACCTGCCTATATTCGCGTAGATATGGTGACACAGGAAAGTGAAGTTGTTCGTTTAGATGAAGGAATGAAATACTCACATTCTGATTTATTCTTTAGAAATATTGATCGTCATTTACGTGTTCACTATCCAACTAAAATGTTTGAAACACCTTCATTTGAAATTGATGATGATGGACATCCATATTGGGTAGCACCGACTTATACTTATAAAATTGGTTTATTTGGTGGTAAAGATATCACAGGTGCAGTGTTAGTTGATGCTGTGAGTGGTGACTGTCAATATTATGATATTCAAGATGTTCCAACATGGATTGATCGTGTTTATCCTTCTGAATTGTTAATAGAACAGCTTAATAACTGGGGAAAATATACACACGGTTTCTTTAATACGATTTTCTCTCAAAAAGGTGTTTTAAAACCAACAGACGGATATAATTATATAGCTTTAAATGATGATGTTTATTTATATACAGGTTTAACATCAGTATCTAATGATGCTTCCAATGTAGGATTTGCATTGATTAATATGCGTACGAAAGAAGCAAAATATTATGCGATTAGTGGAGCAGAAGAATTTTCAGCAATGTCTTCTGCTGAAGGAAAAGTTACAGATTTAAAATATACGGCAACATTCCCTATTTTGATTAATGCTGGAGGAGAACCAACATATTTTATGTCTTTAAAAGATAGTGCAGGTCTTGTTAAAAAATATGCGTTTGTCAGTGTTGAAAATTATCAGATTGTTTCAGTTGGTGATAGCGTTGCCGAAGCAGAAAAAGAATATTATGCATTGTTGAAAGATAATGGTAAAACAAATGTTGATTATGATACAGAAAAATTAACAGCTGTTGTCAGTGATATTCATGAAGTTGTTGTTAATGGAAATTCACAATATTATTTCCAGCTTCAAGATTCGAATCAAGTCTTTATTGCACCTATTTCATTAAATGCTCAGTTGCCTTTTGTCAAAGCGGGTGATACAGTGACGATTGAATATGTCAATGATGAATCGACTTCACAAACTGTTTCTTCAATTACGATTCAATAAGGAGGAAGATTATGGGTGAATTATTTCAACGTTTAAAAATGTATGAACCTCTATTTGGGAAATGGAAAATAGATTTTATTGCCATCACTTATACAGATATGGCATGGGTCTATTTGAAAGATGATTATGGCAATGATGCTTTAATGAAAGTGAAAACTTTATTTTGCTTAGAAGAAGATGTGGAAAATGAAGTTTATGAATTGATGAATAAATATGACATCTTGGATTTTCCTGATTTAACACATTCACCTTATTTAGAAGAAGAACATTATTATATTGAAGATGGATCTGAAGTCAAAGGTGTTGATATCTGTTTGTTATCTAGATATTCACTAGAGGAAGATAACAATCAGCTTTTATCTACCAATGAATTGTTTCAATTAGGTCTACAATATATGAATGGACAGGATAGAGTTCAGGATGAATATCGTGCTTATCAATTGTTTGAAAAAGCAGCTTATCATTCACATGCCAAAGCTATTTGTTCACTTGGATATATGAATGAAGTGGGGTTAGGAACAAAAGTCAATAAGGAACAGGCAGTTGCTTTTTATCAGCAGGCTGCTGATTTAGGTGATAGTCTGGCAGCCTGTAATTATGCTTATTGCTGTTTAAAGGGGATAGGCTGTCAAAGCAACTTACAGCAGGCTTTTGAATATTTTGAAAAGTCTGCCCAAGATCAATATCCTCGAGCTGTTTATTATTTAGGAGAATGCTATTGCTTTGGTTATGGAACGCTCAAAGATGAAATGAAAGCCATGACTTATTATAAACAGGCAGTAGATTTAGGATATACACAAGCTAAATATAGCATTGGGTATTGTTATGAATATGGTATAGGTGTCGCTAAAGATCTTGAAAAAGCTTTTGTATGGTACTTGGATGGTGCCAAAGATGGACTACCTGTTGCACAGGTTCAAGTTGGTTTTGCCTATGAAGTTGGTGAAGGTGTTAAACAGGATAGTGAACAGGCTGTGTATTGGTATCAGCAGGCTTCGTCACAAAATTATGCACCTGCTCATTGTTATCTGGCATATTGCTATGAAATGGGAATTGGAACTCCTGTTGACTTAAAAAAAGCAAAAGAACTGTATTTACTTAGTGCGAATATGGGATATCCTCGTGCTATGATGGCTTATGGACATATGATTGAAGATGAACATCCTGCATTAGCCTTGGATTATCTTAAGCGTAGTGCGGATTATGGCTATTATCCAGCTATCAATAAGTATGCCTATTATTTGGAAAAAGGAATAGGTATAGAAAAAAATGAAAAGCTGGCATTTGAATATATTCAAAAAGCTGCCAATGATCAAGATGCACAAGCGATGTGTACTTTAGGATACTACTATGAAATGGGCATAGGAACAAAAAAAGATACAGCCAAAGCTTTTGAATATTATCGTCAATCTGCCAAGGCAGGACATTTACATGGTATGACAAACTGGGGTTATTGTTATGAAGCTGGTATTGGAACTGAGCAGGATTTGTCAAAGGCTATAGAGATTTATCAACAAGCTGCTGATTTGGGTTATGATGTGGCGCAATGTAATTTAGGATATTGCTATGAAGTGGGAATTGGGGTAGAACCTGATTTACAAAAAGCCAAAACCTTTTATTTGTTAGCTGCAAAACAAGGACATTTAAGAGCTATGTGTAACTTGGCTTATTTATATGAACAGGGCGTTGACGGTCAACCTGATTATCAGGAAGCTAGAAAATGGTATGAGCAGGCTGCTCAATATCAATATCCTCGTGCACTTTGTTGTTTAGGTTATTTCTATGATGAAGGATTAGGCGTTGATGTTGATTTAGAAAAATCATTTGATTATTATCAACAGGCAGCTAATTTACATGATGGAGCCGCTTTGTGTACTTTAGGCTACTATTATGAAAACGGGATTGGCTGTCAAAAAGATGAACAACAGGCTGTAGAGTGTTATCAAAAATCGGCGGAATCTGGAAACTTGCGTGGTTTAACAAATTTAGGTTGCTGTTATGAACTCGGTATTGGAGTTGAAAAAGATTTATCTCAGGCTATTTCCTGTTATCAACAGGCAGCTGATTTAGGATTTGATGTTGCCCAATGGCGTTTAGGATACTGTTATGAAGATGGTATAGGTGTAGAACAGGACATGTCTAAGGCTATTCAATACTATCAGGAGGCTGCTAAACAAAATAATCCACGTGCTTTATGTGGCTTAGGTCTTATTTATGAAGAAGGTCGAGGAGTGCCGGTTGATTTAACGAAAGCTTTTGAATATTATCAACAAGGTGCACAACTGAATGATGAAGTCTGTCAATGTAATTTAGCTTTTTGTTATGAACATGGAATCGGTGTCGAGCAGGATTTTGCTCAGGCCAAATATTATTATGAATTATCAGCTCAAAAAGGATATCCAAGAGCTTTATGTAATTTGGGTGTCATGTATGAATTGGGACTAGAATGTCAAAAGGATGAAAAAAAAGCTTTACAACTTTATCATCAAAGTGCAAAGTTTAATTATTCGCCTGCCATTTGCAATGAAGCCTCATGTTATGAAAATGGTATAGGGACAAAGGTCGATTTATCACGTGCTTTTGAATTATATTTAAAAGCAGCCAAAAATCAATGGGCTCGAGCTATGTATCATGTTGGTCGTTTCTATGAAGATGGCTTAGCAATTGAAGTGGACATAGAAAAAGCTGTACAATACTATGAATTGGCTGGTCAAAATGGTATAGCAGATGGATATGTCGAAATCGGGAGAATGTATGAATGGGGCATATTGAAACAATCCAATGATCAAGCTATAGAATATTATAAAAAAGCGCTTGATATGCAATCACCACGCGCTTATTATGCGCTTGGAAATATGTATAAAGATGGAAAAGGTGTTCAACAGGATTATTCAAAAGCGATTGATTATTTTCAACATGCCGCCAAGATGAATCATGCTTCATCGCTTTATAATCTGGCTGTGCTATATGATTTTGAAGCTGGTAAAGAGTTTGAAGATAAACAAAAAGCAATCACCTATTATCAGCAGGCTGTTGATTGTGGACATGCAGGGGCCATGAATAATCTGGCAGTCTGTTATAAAGAAGGAGATGGTGTCAGCAAAGATTTAAAAAAGGCTTTTGAATTATTTTTAAAAGCTGCCAACCTTAATAATGGACACGCTTATCTCAATCTTGCGAGAGCATATACGTATGGACAAGGAACACAGGTTTCTTTAAAAGATGCTAAATACTGGTGTCAAAAAGCACTGGATGCTCATATTGAGGGGGCAAATGATTTAATGAAAGTGATTAAAAGAAAGTCATTTTTGCATCCTAAAAAGATAAAATAAGGACAACACAGATGTGTTGTTTTTATTATGGAATAAAGTTTGGTATATTTCATAAGGGAATAACAATAAATATAGGAATTCATGCATAATTATGATATAATTACAAAATGAATTGAGGTGGAAAGATTATGAAATCAAAGATTTTAATAGTTGATGATGAAGAACATATTAGAGAATTGATCCGTTTTTATTTAGATAAAGAGGGATTCTCAGTGGTTCAGGCTGCCAGTGGAGAGGAAGCTTTACATCTTTTAGAAAATGAATATATTGATTTAGCAATTGTTGATATTATGATGCCAGTGATGGATGGATTTCAATTGGTAGAGGAAATGAAGGAAATGAAAGACATTCCCGTTATTATGTTAACTGCCAAATCACAGTCAGCAGATAAATTAAGAGGCTTTTCATTAGGAATAGATGATTATGTGACAAAACCATTTGATCCTGATGAACTTTTAGCAAGAGTGAAAACAATTTTAAAAAGATATAGTATCAATAGTCAGAATATTGTGACTTTACATGATGTGGTTTTTGATGGTGATAAATATGAAATCAGATATAAAGATCAAACAATTCATTTGCCTTTAAAACAGTTTGAATTGGCCTTTGAATTAGCGAAAAATCCTAATCAGATTTTTACTCGTGAACAGTTAATTGAAAAAATTTGGGGAATGGATTATGATGGATTTGATCGTACTGTAGATGTTCATATTAAACGTATTCGTGAAAATTTAGGACATTTGCCTGGATTTAAAGTGGTGACAGTCAGGGGATTAGGATATAAGATTGAGGTTGAACCATGAAATCCATTTATGGGAAGCTGATTATTGGATTTTTAGTCAGTATTTTATTTAGTTTTTCAATTGCTGGATATTTTTCATTGCGTAAAAATGCAAATGAACTGGGGTTACTGGCTGTTGAAGAACTTAAAAATTCAACAGAACTTATAGAAGATTTTATTCAATTAATCGACCGAGATGATTTAGATAAAATATTACAGGGTTATGCCTCAACTTCAGAAGTGAGTTTTTATATTGAAAGTAATGGTCAAAAAAAGACTTATGGAAATATCAAAGGACAACATCTCTCACATGAAGAAACAGATGTTTTAAGAGAAAATATAGGACAAAGTATTATTTTACAAGATTCATCTATACGTATTTATGCAAAATCTTTTGAAGTCAAAAATCAAAATTATATTGTCTATGTTCAAAAAGATATGAGTAAAAGGGAAATGATTTTCCTGGATTCTGCTTTAATAGCTGTCTTTTGTATGCTTGTTGCTGGAAGTATCACATTTTTAGTCATTGCTGATATTATTGTTAAACCTATTTCACGTTTAACTAAAGCAACAAATGAATTATCAAAAGGAAATTATCGTGTTCGTGTTAATTATACTGGTAAGGATGAAATTGCACGTTTAAATCGCAGTTTTAATCAAATGGCTCAACAGCTTGCCAAGCAGGATGAAACACGTCAACAGTTCATATCTGATGTTTCACATGAGTTTCAAACGCCTTTAACGGCTATTCAAGGTTTTGCGACAATCTTAAAGAATGAAAAATTAACTGATGAGCAACGTCAAAAATATGCAGATATCATTTTATTTCATAGTAAACGTTTATCTACACTTTCTAAAAATATGTTACAGTTAACTTTATTGGAAGGTGAAGATGTCAAATTGGAAATCAGTGAGTTCTCGTTAATTGAACAGTTAAATCGTGTTATTGAAACACAAGATAATTTTGCGTTAAGTAAAAATATTGAAATAGAATTTGAAATACCTAAAAATGATATTCGTATTGAAGCAGATGAGTCACGTTTAGAACAAGTGTGGATTAATTTGATCAACAATGCGATTAAATACACACAAGATAATGGAGTTGTCATGGTACATGTCAAGAAAACATCTAAAGAAGTGGAAGTCAGTATCGAGGATACGGGTGTTGGTATGAGCAAAGAAGCTATATCACATATTTTTGAACGTTTTTATCGTCAAGATAAATCACGAAGTGTAGAAGGCAATGGATTAGGGTTATCTATTGTAAAAAGAATTGTTGATTTACATAAGGGACGTATTGATGTTATATCAAGAGAAGAAGGAGGCAGTCGCTTTACCGTTCATTTGCCTCAAAATAAATCATTTCATATTAGTGAAAGACTTATAAAAAAAGAAAATCATGGTTAGAAAGGAATTGATTTATGTATTTAAAAAGAATTGAATTGCATGGTTTTAAATCATTTGCCGATAAATCAGTCATTGAATTTCAACCAGGAATTACTGGGATAGTTGGTCCTAATGGTTGTGGAAAATCGAATATTAGCGATGCTGTCAGATGGGTATTAGGTGAACAGTCAGTGAAATCATTACGTGGTTCTAATATGTCCGATGTTATTTTTAATGGTAGTGAAGACCGTAAGGCACAAAATGTTGCTGAAGTGACACTTGTATTTGATAATGAAGATCGTTTTATGAATGTTGATTATAATGAAGTAGAAATAACAAGACGCTTATATCGTCAAAATAATGAGGCAGAATATTTAATTAATAAGGAACCATGTCGTTTAAAAGATATTGTTGATTTAATTATGGATACAGGTTTAGGAAGAGATTCACTTTCCATCATTTCACAGGGAAATATTTCTTCATTTGCTGATAGTAAGCCTGAAGAAAGAAGAGGAATGTTTGAAGAAGCAGCAGGTGTAGCGAAGTATAAAAAAAGAAAGCTTGAATCGATTCGAAAATTAGAAAGAACAAAGGATAATTTGGATCGTGTTGAAGATATTTGTTTGGAATTAGAAAAACAGATTTCACCATTAAAACGTCAAAAGGAAAAAGCTGAAATTTACTTGGATTTAAAAGAACAGTTACAGTCTATTGAAGTGAGTGTACTGGTAAAAGGAATTGAAACTTTATCTCAATCTTTACAGGATTTAAATCAATCTTTAGATTTACTGGATAAAGAAAAAGTGACAATTGAAGGACAAATCTTAATTAATGAACAACAAAATGAAAGCTTAAAGAAAAAGATGTTTGATTTGGATCAGGAAGTCAATGGACTTCAAGGGCAGCTTTTAACAGCTATGAATAATGTTAATCAATTAGAAACACAAAAAGTTGAGATTGATGCTAATCGTAAACATATTTTAGAGACAACTAACAAAGAAGATTTACAGGCACGTATGGAGCAGTTAAAAGCTATTTTACAAGATGCTATTAGTGAATATAATGATCGTGTTAATCGTTATAATGAAACAAAGGAAGAAAAATTAACTTTGGAAGCTTCTCAGGAAAAAAATCGTGCTCAGATGAATGCTTTAAGACAGGATATTGAAAATCTTAATTTAAAATTGCATCAAGACCGTCACCGTAGAGAGCAACTGGTTGATTTGGTAGAAAACAAATCTGGGTATAGTTATGGTGTACGTTCTATTATAAAAGCTAAAGATTCCATGAATGGAATTGTAGGTGTACTTGGAGATTTATTGGAAACTCAAGAAGAATATGAAACAGCTTTAGCAGTTGCTTTAGGAAATGCAGTGCAGTTTATTGTGACTGATAGTGATGAAGATGCGAGACATGCTATTCATTTTTTAAAGAATAATAAATCAGGACGTGCAACATTTTTACCTATTACAACAATGAAGGAAAGACATTTACGAGAAGAACATTTACTGGTATGTCAAAATACACAAGGATTTTTAGGTGTTATGAGTGATTTTGTGAGATATCCTGATAAAATTAAAACGATTGTTTTGAATCAATTAGGACATGTGATTGTAGCTGATACATTAGAAAATGCATCTCTTTTATCAAAAGCAACATATGCCAGATATAAAATTGTAACTTTGGCTGGTGAAGTCATCAATGTGGGTGGTTCATTAACTGGAGGAAGTTTTAAACAATCTTCATCACTTTTAACAAATAAACGTGAATTAGAATTGTTACAGGAAACGATTCGTCAAAGTGAACAAGATATAACAATGAAGAAAGCCAAACTTAATGAATTAGATAATTTAGCAAGAGAAATTTCTCATAATCTTCTACAAAAACAGATGTCATTTGCTAAATTGGAGTTGGTTGTCACAAATAAGAAAAGTGAATTACAGATTGCCAAAAGTGAATATGAAAGTTTAACACATCAAAGCGTTGAATTATCAGAGATTGAAAAAGGAACGCAAGATAATCAATTGCTTCAAGAGCTAAATGAAGCAAAAAAAAGAAGAGATCGTTTGACTGAAAGTATTCAGGCTAAGCGAGAATTGCGTATGAGTTTTGTTAATGAAAATGATCAGCTGGAAGATACTTTAAAAGTCACACGAGCTCATTTAAGACAAATTCAAAACGATATGACACAAAAGCAGGTTGATAAAGCCAAACAGGAAACAGAACTGCAAAATCACTTACAGCGTTTAAATGAAGAATATAAGATGACATATGAATTTGCCAGTGAAGAATATGCTCGTGATATTGATATGCAAAAATCCAAAGAAGAAGTACGTTTATTAAGACATCAGATTGATTCTTTGGGACATGTCAACTTACAGGCTATTGAAGATTATGAAGAAGTGTCTACACGTTATGAAACTTTAAATCATCAGCGTTTAGATCTTATACATGCTCAGGATAGTATTTTAAAAGCTATTGATGAAATGGATGAAATCATGGTTTCACGTTTTAGTGAAACATTTGAAAAGATTAATCATGAATTTAATATTGTGTTTAGAAATCTTTTTGGTGGTGGAAAAGCGGAATTGAAATATAGTGATCCTGATAATATTTTAGAAACAGGAATTGACATTGATGTACAGCCACCAGGAAAAGCAGTCCAGAATATTACTTTATTCTCGGGAGGAGAAAAAGCATTGATTGCCATCTCATGTCTATTTGCTATTTTACGTGTGCGACCAGTGCCAATGTGTATTTTAGACGAGGTTGAAGCCGCTTTGGATGTTGCGAATGTAGAACGTTTTGCCAAATATTTAAGAGAGTTTTCTCATCAGACACAATTTATTGTTGTCACTCATCGTGAGGGAACAATGGAAGAATGTGATTTGTTATATGGAGCTACTATGCAACAAAAAGGTGTGACAAAACTTGTGAGTGTGAAATTAAAGGATGCTATTGATTTGGCACAAACGGCATCATAGATGAAAAAATATTGACATATCATCAAGAAGTGTTATCTTTATGATATGTCAATCAGTTTGAGGAGGATGTTTATGGGCTTTTTTAGTAAAATCAAAGAAACATTAGTAGGAAAGTCAGCGAAACAAAATGATAAATATGTAGCTGGTTTGGATAAGTCTAATTCTTCATTTTCATCAAAAATTAATGAATTAGCAGCACGTTATCGTGAAATAGATGATGATTATTTTGAAGAACTGGAAAATATTTTGATTATGAGTGATGTTGGTGTCAATATGGTTATGACAATTGTGGATGAAATTAAAAAAGAGGTTCGTCTTCAAAACATCAAAGATCCTAAAGAAATTAATGAAATTATTATTGATAAGATGTTTGTCATTTATGCCAATGATTCCTATATGACTACAAAAATCAATTATGATGATGAAGATTTAACAGTTATTTTAATGATTGGTGTTAATGGTGCAGGGAAAACAACAACGATTGCTAAGTTGGCTCATATGATGCTAAATGAAGGTAAGACAGTCATGGTTGCTGCAGGTGATACTTTTAGAGCTGGAGCCATTGATCAGCTAGATGTCTGGGCTAAACGTCTAGGTATTGAATGTGTGAAAGGTAAAGAAGGTGGAGATCCGTCTTCAGTTGTCTTTGATGCTTTAAAACGTGCAAAAGAACAAAAAGTGGATGTTTTGATTTGTGATACAGCCGGACGTTTACAAAATAAAGTGAATCTCATGAACGAATTAGAAAAGATGAATCGTATCATAAAGCGTGTTGTACCACAGGGACCACAGGAAACTCTTTTGGTTATTGATGCGACAACAGGACAGAATGGAGTTTCACAGGCACAGGAATTTTCTAAAATCACAGATATTACAGGTCTTGTTTTAACAAAAATGGATGGAACTGCTAAAGGTGGTATTGTTTTATCTATTAAAGATGCTTTAAATATTCCAGTTAAATTTGTTGGTTTAGGTGAACAAATGGATGATTTACAGGAATTTGATCTTGAACAATATATCTATGGTTTATGCAAAGGATTATTGGAGAAATAATATGACATCACATTTAGAAAAGACACAACGTGTGAATTTGTTGATGGATTGTTATGGTGATTTATTGACAGATAAACAAAGACAATATTTATCGTTATATTATGAAGAAGATTTTTCTTTGTCTGAAATTGCTGAAGACCTGATGGTTTCTCGTAATGCTGTATATGATCAACTAAAACGAGCAGTAGCTTCATTAGAAGAATATGAGTCAAAGCTTCATTTAATGGAAAAGCATATTGAGCGTATGGCTTTGATTCAAAAAATTGAAAATCAGCAAATTGATAATCAACAAATGCAAGATTATTTAGAAATGTTAAAGAAGATATAGGAGGATAAAATATGGCTTTTGAATCGCTTTCTGAAAGATTGCAGGAGAGTTTAAAAAAGATTAGAGGACAAGCAACTTTAACAGAAGAAAATATGGACGAGATGCTTCGAGAAATTAGATTGGCTTTATTAGAAGCAGACGTGAATTTTCAAGTTGTTAAAGAATTTATTGCAAATACGAAACAAAAAGCTTTGGGACAGGATGTCTTAGGTTCATTAAAACCTGGACAGGTCGTTGTCAAGATTGTTCATGATGAGTTGGTTGAATTATTAGGAACAACAGTCAGTGAACTAGATTTATCAAAAAAACCAACAGTTATTATGATGGTTGGATTGCAAGGTTCTGGGAAAACAACAACTTCTGGAAAGATTGCAAAATTATTATCTAAAAAATATAGTAAAAATCCATTATTGGTTGCGGCAGATATTTATCGTCCAGCCGCAGTTGATCAGTTAAAGACGCTTGGGGAACAATTAGATATTCCAGTCTTTGAAAAGGGAACAGATGTGAAAGCAGAACAAATTGTCAGTGAGGCTATGAATTATGCTTATGCGAATCATCATGATGTTGTTCTTATTGATACTGCTGGGCGTTTACATATTGATGAACCTTTAATGAATGAATTACAGAATATTAAAGATATTGTTCATCCTAGTGAAATCTTATTAGTTGTTGATGCTTTGACAGGACAAGATATTGTCAATGTTGCTCAATCATTCCATGATCATTTACAAATTACAGGTGCTGTTTTAACAAAATTAGATGGTGATTCACGAGGTGGGGGAGCACTATCTATTCGTCATATTACACATGTACCGATTAAGTTCATTGGGACTGGTGAAAAATTAGATGCGATTGATTTATTCTATCCAGATCGTATGGCAGATCGTATTTTAGGAATGGGTGATGTTGTTTCATTAGTTGAAAAAGTTCAAGATGTTTATGATGAAAAAGAAACAATGAAAACATTTGAACGTATGAAACGTGGTACTTTTGGTTTGGATGATATGCTTGAACAAATGCATCAAGTTAGAAAATTAGGACCTTTATCTGGTATTTTAAAGATGATTCCAGGTATGCCAAAAATGCCTCAAATCAATGATGAAGATACTGATAAAAAATTAAAATTAACAGAATCCATTATATATTCCATGACATTGGAAGAAAGACGTGATCCTTCTATTTTAAATGCTAAACGTAAAGAAAGAATTGCAAAAGGATGTGGACGTAGTGTGGCTGATGTCAATCGTTTGATAAAACAGTTTGAAGCTTCTAAACAAATGATGAAACAGATGGGAAATTTAGATCCAACAACGGGTATGCCTACGCAAAGGCCACAAAATCGTATGAATTTTAATCCTAATCGTAAAAAGGAAAGACATAAGAAGAAAAAGAAAAGATAGCCAAAAGTCCTTATTGATGATATAATCAATAAGGCTTTTGCATGTTGTGAAGCTATGTAAAAAAATATAAAATAAAAGAATTTATACAGAAAGTATGATAGTATTATAGGAAAATAAATGATTGGAGATAGTAAAATGGATCAAAAACAAATTAAAGGATTAACTCAAGGTGAAGTGCTACAACGTCAGCAACGTGGTGAAGTTAATCGACAACAAAAAACAATTAGTAAAAGTTATAGTCAGATATTTCGCGAAAATATCTGTACATTATTTAATTTATTAAATGTTTTAATTGCGATTGCTTTAGCGCTTGTTGGAGCTTGGTCAAATCTTGTTTTTATTGTGATTATCATTGCTAATGTCTGTATAGGAATTATTCAAGAGATACACGCTAAAAAGCTGGTTGATGAGTTATCATTGCTGATGATTCCTCATGTTAAAGTTTTAAGAGATCAGCAACAAGTGACAATTCATGTTGATGAAATCGTAATGGATGATATTATGATTTTAGAAGCAGGAGATCAGATTTGTTGTGACAGTGTTGTTATTGATGGTGAAATTGAAGCTAATGAATCTTTATTAACTGGAGAATCTGATCCTATTCATAAAAATCAAGAAAGTGATTTGCTTTCAGGAAGTAGTGTTATTAGTGGAAAATGTTATGCAAAAGTTATTCATGTTGGTGAAGATAACTATACATCACGTTTAACAAATGAAGTCAAAAAAGCAAAAGAATTACAATCAGAATTATTAAATTCAATGCGTAAAGTAACAAAAGTAACAAGTTTTATGATTGTTCCTTTAGGAATTATTTTATTTCTTGAAGCTTATTTTCTTAGACAAGATGCTTTGTCACAGGCTGTGATTAGTAGTTCTGCAGGTTTGTTAGGAATGTTGCCAAAAGGGCTTGTTCTATTGATGAGTGTAAGTTTGGCAGCAGGGGTCACAAAACTTGCCAAGCAGAAAATTTTAATTCAGGATATTTATTCTTTAGAAACACTTGCTCATGTTGATACATTATGTTTGGATAAAACAGGAACAATAACAAATGGAAAAATGAAAGTTGAAAAGGTAGAGGTTTTATCTTCTTTATCATCTGATACATTTACAGAATATTTTGGTTCTTATTTGCATTATAGTGATGATAACAATGCAACTTATCAAGCGATATGTGATCATTTTACACTGAATGAAAAACATGTTCCAAGTCAAAAGGTTGCCTTTTCATCACAACGAAAATGGAGTGCCATGACATTTGATGATTATGGAAGTATTGTTATGGGAGCACCTGAACGTTTAATGAAGAATCTTCCAGCATCTTTAATGCAGCAGATTGAAAATGGTAAACGTGTGATTATTATTGCCTATACTCAAAATAAGCTTGATGCTAAAGCTCCACTTCCTGAAGTGACACCCGTTTTGGCTATTGTTTTAACTGATATGATACGTAAAGATGTTGAAAAAACATTGCAGTATTTTGATAGTCAGGGTGTAGATGTGAAAGTTATTTCAGGAGATCATGTTTTGGCTGTCTCTAAGATTGCTCAAATGGCAGGATTGAAAAATTATGATAAGTATATTGACTTAAGTGAAGTTCAAAATAGTGAAAGTCAAATGGATGAACTTGTGAATCAATATTCAGTTTTTGGTAGAGTGACACCTCAACAGAAAAAATGGCTTGTTGAAGCATTAAAAAGACAAGGTCATACAGTCGCAATGACAGGTGATGGGGTGAATGATATGCTGGCTTTAAAAGAGGCAGATTGTAGTATTGCGATTGCTGAAGGGAGTGAAGCAGTTAAACAGTTATCTCAAATTGTTTTATTGAATTCAGAGTTTTCATGTTTGCCTGAAGTTGTTTTAGAAGGACGTCGAGTTGTTAATAACTTAACAAGAGTTGCTAGTGTTTTCTTTATTAAAACAATTTATTCTATTATTTTAACAATAGCATGTGCAATCTGTAATATTCCATTCCCATTTATTCCTATTCAAATTACTTTAATTGACTTTGCAATTGAAGCTTGGCCATCATTTTTAACATTGTTGGAACCACAAACACAAAAAATCAAAGGTCAGTTCTTACCAACAGTATTAAAAAATACATTCCCTCATGCTTGTGGTGTCTTATTATGTTTTTTACTTGTTTATACAGGTCGACCATTATTCCATATTCCTATGGAACAAAGTGTCACAATGATGTATTTGGCACTTGCATGTATGAGTATGCAGGCTGTCATTGTTTCAAGTTTCCCAATGACGAAATTACGTTTATTTGTCTGTGTAACTATGGTTTTAGGATTTATTTTGGCTATCCTTTTATTCCATCAATTATTACACATCACAATGCTTACATATTCTCAAATCATTCTCACAATCATTATTACTTGCATTGGATTGCTCTTTAAAGAGGTTGTTAGACATATTATTGCTTTCAAAACAAAAGATGTTAAGTAAAAATACTTGACACATTTCAAATATATGTTATACTAGGAAAGCAAAATCAATAAATGGAGGAAAGATTATGGCAGTAAAAATTAGATTAAAAAGAATGGGTGCAAAAAAATCACCATTTTATAGAATTGTAGCGGCAGATTCAAGAATGCCTAGAGATGGACGTTTCTTAGAACAATTAGGAACTTATGATCCTAGACAAGATCCAGCTGTTGTCACAATCAAAGAAGAAGAAGTTTTAGCATGGTTAAATAAAGGTGCTCAACCTTCTGATACAGTAAGAAATATCTTAAGCCAAAAAGGTATTATGAAAAAATTTGCTGATTCAAAAGCAAAAAAATAAGCTGGTGATATAAAGTGGATTACGTCAAAACTTTACAGGAACTTGCAAGTGAACTTGTTATTGAAAAAGATAAATTAGAAGTCAGACAGATGCCTTCATTAGATGAAGATACAATCGTTTTATATGTCTATGCTTCAAAAAGTGATATTGCAAGATTAATCGGTAGAAAAGGAATGATGGCTAATTCTATACGTCAACTTATGTCTGTAAGTGGACGTTTAAATCATCAAAAATTAGACATCAAATTTGAATCTTACGGAGAATAGATGTGGTTCCACATCTATTTTTTATTCAAGGAGGACATTATGAATCAAGTCATTGTTGGAAAAATCGTGAATACACATGGCATTAAAGGAGAATTGAAAGTAAAAGCATCAACAGATTTTATTGAAGAAAGATTTCAAAAAGGGGCTACACTTTATCTGGAATATCAGGGCCAAACTATAGAAATGACAGTTGCTTCACACCGTTTTCATAAAGGACATGTGTTAGTGACTTTTGAAAATCACCGTGATATTAATTTAGTGGAAAAATATAAAGGATGTTTACTTTATGCTTATAAAGATGAAAACTTATTAGGTGATGATGAATATTATGTCAGTGATATTATTGGCTGTCAGGTTTATAATGATGGTCAGTTGATTGGTGTTGTACAAGATGTTCAACTTTATGATCATCATGATATTTTAGTTGTTAAGGGAAAAGAAAAAATTATGATTCCTTATGTTGATGCTTTTATTGTTGATGAAGATATAGAAAATAAGCGTATAGACGTACATTTAATAGAGGGATTTTTATAATGAAAATTGATATTTTATCATTGTTTCCTGAAATGTTTAATGGTTTCTTAGAAACTTCTATTATCAAAAGAGCTATAGATGCACAGGTTGTGGAAGTTCACGTTCATGATTTTAGAGAATTTGCTGATAATAAACATAAAAAAGTAGACGATTATCCTTATGGTGGGGGACAAGGTATGGTTTTAATGTGTCAGCCTATTATTGATTGTTTAAAGACACTGACGACTCCTGACAGTCTTGTCATCTTAATGTCACCACAGGGACAGACATTTCATCAGCAATTAAGTTATCAATTATCTTTAGAAAAACATTTGATTTTTATATGTGGACATTACGAAGGATTTGATGAACGTATTCGTGACTATGTGGATATGGAACTTTCCATTGGTGATTATGTCTTAACAGGTGGAGAACTTGCCAGTATGGTATGTTGTGATGCGATTATTCGTTTATTGGAAGGCGCTATTCGTGAATCTTCTCATGAAGATGATTCTTTTAGTCAAGGATTGTTAGAATATCCACAATACACACGTCCTTATGAATATGATGGAAACAGTGTTCCTGATGTTTTGATGAGTGGTCATCATGAAAAAATTAGACAATGGCGTTTGGAACAATCTTTAAAGAAAACTTATTTGAAACGCCCTGATTTGTTAAAAACTAGAAACTTTACTGATGAAGAATTAAAAATATTAGAAAAAATCACAAAAAAAGATTGATTTTTATAATAAAAAATGATAATATTTCTTAGTCTTTGGACGCAGAAGCTCCGCTGGTTAAATAACGTATGAACTTCGAAGATAAATTTTGTGAAGGAGGAAGTCATATCATGAATATGCAATTAGTACAAGAAATTACTAAAAAACAATTAAGAAACGACATTCCAGATTTCAAACCTGGAGATACTTTAAAAGTTTATGTAAAAATTCAAGAAGGAGATAAAACACGTACTCAGTTATTTGAAGGTGTTTGTATTGCTAGAAAAGGTGGAGGAATTTCTGAAACTTTTACTGTTAGAAAAATTTCTTACCAAGTTGGTGTAGAAAGAGTTTTCCCACTTCATTCACCAATCATTGATAGAATTGAAGTTGCTAAAATTGGTAAAGTACGTAGAGCTAAATTACATTACTTACGTGGATTATCAGGAAAAGCTGCAAGAATTAAAGAAATTCGTAAATAAAAAGTATGGGATGGTCCCATACTTTTTTTCTAGTCTTTTGAGCCTATTAAATGTATAATAAAAAGGTACATAGAAAAGGAGCGATGAGAATGAACAAAAAGAAACTCTATGTTTCTATTGTAGAAATTATAGTTGTGATTGCTGTGACTATCGGTATTTTTAAATTTGTTGTAATACCAGTAAGAATTGAAGGCATTTCAATGGAAAATACATTACATGATCATAGTATAGCTATGATTAATGCCATGGGAATTCAAGAAGATAATATCCATCGTTTTGATATTGTAGTGATTGATAGTCAGCAGCTTAATGAAAAGATTATTAAACGTGTTATAGGATTGCCAAATGAAACAGTACGTTTTGAAAATGATGAATTATATATAAATGATGAGCTTGTTCAACAAGATTTTTTAGATCAGGATTTTGTTGAAGAATCAAAATTAACTTATAATGTTGAACAATTTACAGATGACTTTGAAGTCACTTTACAAGATGGTGAATATTTTGTGATGGGAGATAATCGTTTGCGTTCCACTGATTCTCGAGAGTTGGGACCATTTACTATTGATGATTTTGTTGGAATGAAAGGACTTGTGATCTATCCATTTACTGATATTCAATGGATTGATTAAAAAGGATGGTGATGAAAATGGCTAATCAAGGATCAAAAATGAATATTCATTGGTTTCCTGGACATATGGCTAAAGCCAGAAGAGAAATAACAGAAAAAATAAAAGTTATTGATATTGTTATTGAATTGGTAGATGCACGTGCTCCTTATTCATCAAAAAATCCAATGATTAATGAGATAACAAAAAATAAGCCTCGTCTTATTGTTTTAACAAAGAAGGATATGGCAGATGACCAGTATACCAAACAGTGGGTTCAATATTATGAAAAATGTGGCTATCAGGCTATGAGTGTGAATCTAAAGAATTTCAATGAATACCAGAAAGTTATTGAAAAATGCCGTGTTGTTTTGAAAGATAAAATGGAAAAGGAAAAAGCCAGAGGTCTCAAACCACGTGCTATTCGTGCTATGGTTTTGGGAATTCCAAATGTAGGGAAGTCAACTTTTATTAATAAACTGGCAAACCGTAAAGCTACAGTGACGGGAAATAAACCAGGCGTGACTAAGGCTCAACAAATTATTCGCATTGCTAAAGATTTTGAATTATTTGATACACCAGGTGTATTATGGCCAAAACTTGATGATGAACATGTGGCCAAAAATATAGCATTATTAGGATCAATCAAACAAAGTATTTTACCTTTAGATGATTTGTTTATTGAAGCTATGCGTTATTTGTCTAAGCATTATCCGGAACTTTTAAAAGAACGTTATCAATTAGAAATTGATGAAAATGATCCTGATTGGATTATTCATACATTTGATCATATTGCAAAAATAAGAAAAATAAAACCGTTACGTGGGGAAACGGATTATGATCGTGTTATGGAACTTTTCTTTAGTGAAGTCAATGATGGTAGCATTGGAAAAATCACATGGGAGGATCCAACATGTGTGAACGACTAAAATATGAGCAAATGGCTTATGATTTAGGAAAACATTATATTGTGGGACTTGACGAAGCTGGTCGTGGTCCAATGGCAGGTCCATTGGTTGTAGGAGCTGTTATTTTCCCTCGAGATTATTATGATGAAAGAATTAATGATTCTAAAAAATTAACTGAAAAAAAACGTGAAGAACTTTATCGTATTATTATTGAAAATGCATTAGCTTATCAAATTGAAATTATTAATGTTGAAGATGTCGATCGTTTAAACGTTTATCAGGCTAGTAAAAAAGGAATGCTGGATGCTATTGAACATATATCTATTCGCCCAGATTATGCATTGACAGATGCTATGCCTTTAGGTGATAGTATTGAACATCAGTCTATTATAAAAGGGGATGGATTATCTTTAAGTATTGGTGCAGCGAGTATTTTGGCTAAAGTGACACGTGATCGTATCATGCAGGATTATGCTAAGATATACCCTGAATATGGTTTTGATAAGCATAAGGGTTATCCCACAAAGCAACATAAAGAAGCTCTCAAAAAATATGGTGTTACACCTATTCATAGACGTTCTTTTCAGCCAGTTATTGAAATGTTAAATCAACAATTAAGTTTATTTGATGAATAAAGACATCATCAGATTCTATGTTTTTACTACAAAGTAAAAAATATTAAAATTATCATATCTTACGTTCTGTGAAGTGCATTTTTCTCAATGCGTTGATCAAAGCAATCAATAGAAAAATTGATTGTTTTTTATTTTTTGAAAAAAATTCATGGAAAAAAAGAAAAATGACAATTTTTTGCGTATATAAATAATAGGAGGATAATTATATGGAAGAATTAGTATTGTATTTTTCTTTAAAGTATGAAGGGGATTTTCAAAAAATCTATAAAGCTTTAATGAATAAAGAAAGAGTTGATGAAGAATTAAAAGTAGAATTAATGAAAAGGATGAATTGTCGTTACATAACAATTTTTAGTGATGAATATCCAGAATTGCTGAAACAGATTAACTGTCCACCATTTGTTTTGTATTATTATGGGGATTTATCATTGTTGAAAACAAAAACGATTGGTGTTGTGGGAATGCGTAATATGAGTGAATATGGGAAACGAGCAACACATTTGTTTGTGAAAGATTTAGTTCAAAATGGGTATACCATTGTCAGTGGGATGGCAAGAGGTATTGATACTGTAGCTCATCAAAATGCAATTGCCTATGGTGGACGTACCATTGCTGTACTTGGAACAGGGATTGAATACTGTTATCCTAAAGAGAATAGACTATTATATGAGGAGCTGAAAGAACATCAGTTGGTATTAAGTGAATATCCTTTTTTAACTGCTCCTCAAAAACGTCTATTTCCATTTCGTAATCGTATAATTGCGGGTTTATCTTATAGTATATTAATAAGTGAGGCAAAACAAAAAAGTGGAACCATGATTACAGCTGGCTATGCTTTAGAACAAGGAAAAGACATTTATTGTATTCCAGGACGTTTTGATGATTATCAGGGGTGTAATGAGCTTATTAAACAGGGAGCTAAACTTGTTTTAAGTGCTCAGGATATTATGGAAGATGAAGATTATGGTTGACAAATCAAAAAAAAGACTTAATAATAGAAAACACGTAGGAGGTAATATGATGGGTAAGAATTTAGTGATTGTTGAGTCGCCATCAAAATCAAAAACAATTCAAAAGTATTTAGGTGCAGATTTTGAAGTGACTTCATCAAAAGGGCATATTAGGGACTTGGCAACTACTGGAAAAGGTGGTTTAGGAGTCGATGTGGAAAATAATTTCAAGCCTAATTATGTTATTAATAAAGACAAAAAAGATGTTGTGAAAGAGTTGAAAAAATGCGTGAAGGAAGCTGATTATGTTTATTTGGCTACTGACCCTGACCGTGAAGGTGAAGCAATCTCTTGGCATCTTGCAGAAGTGTTGGGATTAGATGAAAATTCAACAAATCGTATTGTTTTTAATGAGATTACACGTGATGCTGTTATCAATGCATTGAAAAATCCTCGTACAATTGATCAAAATCTTGTTAAATCACAAGAAACGAGAAGAGTTTTAGATCGTATTATTGGATTTAAGCTTTCTAAGCTTCTACAAAAAAAGATTAAATCGAAATCAGCTGGTCGTGTTCAGTCAGTTGCATTGAGATTGATTTGTGAAAGAGAAAAAGAAATTGAAGCTTTTATTCCTGAAGAATATTGGAAAGTCAAAGCTCAATTTGAAAAAGATGATGTGACATTTGAAGCAGAGCTTGCTAAATATCACAATAAAAAAATTGAACTTCATAATGAAGAAGAAACAAATGCTGTTTATGAGGCTTTAAATAAAGAGTTTCGTGTTTCTGATGTGAAGAAAACACAGAAGAAACGTGCTTCAAAACCACCATTTATTACATCTACATTACAGCAGGAAGCATCTTCAAAGTTGAATTTTAAAGCAAAACGTACAATGATGATTGCCCAAAAACTTTATGAAGGTGTCGATATTGGTAATGAAACTGTCGGTCTTATTACGTATATGAGAACGGATTCGATTCGTTTATCTGAAGGATTTATTCATGAAGCTAAGCAATATATCGGTGAAAAGTTTGGTCAAGACTATGTCGGTAGTGTGAAGGTGTCAAAGAAAAAAGACAATGTTCAGGATGCTCATGAAGGTATTCGACCAACAAGTATTATGCGTACTCCAGAAAGTGTGAAAGAGTATTTAAGTCGTGATGAATATAAGTTATATTCTTTAATTTATGCTAGAGCGATTGCTTCATTAATGGCTCCAGCTAAATTGAATGCTACAACACTTTCATTGGATAATAATGGTTATGAATTTAAAGCGAGTGGTTCAGTTATTTGCTTTGATGGATATTTAAGAGTTTATGGCGCTTATGAAAAACAAACTGATGAAATTCTACCTGAAGTGACAGTTGATGAAAAATTGTTAAGTCAGGATATTCAAAAAACACAGCATTTTACAAAACCACCAGCTCGTTATAGTGAAGCAAAATTAATTAAGGAACTTGAAGATTTAGGAATTGGGAGACCAAGTACTTATGCAAGTATTATTGATACAATTGTAACAAGACAATATGTTGAACTTGTTGATAAAGCATTTAAACCAACGGAGTCAGGTTTATTAACAAATGAAAAGCTGGTTGAATTCTTTGATAGTATTATCAATGTTGAATATACAGCTCAAATGGAAAAAGAACTTGATGAAATTGCTGAAGGACATGATGATTATGTTCATGCTTTAACAACATTTGAAGATAAGTTTGAACCTTTGTTAGAAAATGCTTATGATAAGATGGAGCAGATTCAACCACAAAAAACAGGGGAAACATGTCCTGAATGTGGTGGTGATCTAGTGATTCGTAAAGGAAAATATGGATCGTTTGTTGCTTGTTCTAACTATCCAACATGTAAATATATTAAAAAGGAACCTGAAACGATTGAGTATACAGGAGAAACATGTCCAAAATGTGGTAGTCCAATGATTTATAAGACAGGACGTTATGGAAAGTTTGAAGCATGTTCAAATTATCCTGAGTGTAAATATATTAAAAATGAACGAAAAAAAGCTGAACCAGTGATGACAGATGAAGTTTGTCCAAAATGTGGTAGTCCAATTGTCATTAAAAAGGGACGATTTGGAGAATTTAAAGCTTGTTCAGCTTATCCAAAATGTAAAACAATTATTAAATAAAAGTCCCATATGGGACTTTTTAGAAAGGAAAAACAAATGGAAAGAGTCAATATTATAGGGGGCGGATTAGCAGGAGTAGAAGCTGCTCATCAGTTGATTTTACGCAATATTCCTGTGCGTCTATATGAAATGCGTCCACATCAGACAACTGGTGCTCATAAAACTGAATACTTTGCTGAATTGGTTTGTTCTAATTCATTAAGAGCAGATGGACTTCATAATGCTGTAGGTGTATTAAAAAAAGAAATGGAAATGAATCACAGCTTAATTATGAAATTTGCCAGAGAACATCAAGTTCCTGCTGGAGGTTCATTAGCTGTTGATCGTTTTGGGTTTTCAAAAGCAATTAGTGAATACATCGAATCTCAGCCATTAATTGAAGTTGTACGACAAGAAGTGACTCGGATTCCTGAAGGTCCAACAATTATTGCTTCAGGCCCACTGACAAGCCCTGCTTTATCACAAGATATTCAACAGTTATTGCAGAAAGATTATTTTTATTTTTATGATGCAGCAGCACCTATCATAGAAAAAGAAAGTATTGATTTTTCAAAAGCTTATCTCAAATCAAGATATGATAAAGGAGATGCTGAATATATTAACTGTCCGATGAATGAAGAACAATTTGAAGCTTTTTATAAAGCTTTAATTGAAGCTGAAGTTGTTAAACCAAAAGATTTTGAAGAAAAGTTTTTTGAAGGCTGTATGCCTTTTGAAGAAATTGCCAGAAGAGGAAAACAGACTTTACTTTTCGGACCGATGAAACCTGTTGGATTAGAAAAGGATGGTCAAAGACCATATGCGGTTGTTCAATTAAGACAAGACAATGCTGTTGGTTCACTTTATAATATTGTTGGATTCCAGACACATTTAAAATGGGGAGAACAGGAACGTATTATTCATATGATTCCTGGTTTAGAAAATGCTAAAATTGTACGATATGGTGTTATGCATCGAAACTGTTTTATCTGTTCGCCTCGCTATCTGAAACCAACATATCAGTTTATAAATCGTGATGATCTGTTTTTTGCTGGACAAATGACAGGTGTTGAAGGATATGTGGAGTCAGCTCAAAGTGGCATAGTGGCTGGTATTAATATGGCAAGATATTTACAAGATCAGGAATTACTGATTTTTCCTAGAGAGACAGTGATGGGCTCTTTGGCATATTATATTACTCATGGTAGTGAAGATGATTTTCAGCCAATGAAAGCTAATTTTGGGATTTTACCTGATTTAGCTGTGCGTGTGAAGAAAAAAGAACGTAAGGATGCCTATGCCAAACGAGCTATTGAAACAATGGAGGATTTTATTTCAAATGTCTGATTTTTATAAGACAATGAAAGAATATTTACATTATTTGCAGTATTTTAAAAACTATTCATCTTTAACAATCAAAGGATATCAAAGAGATATTGAAGAGTTTATTCAATACTGTCAGCGTGAGAATATTTCTTGTTTTGAAACAGTGAAGTATTCTTTTTTAAGAGGCTATTTGGCTTATTTACATACTAAGAATTTATCACCTAAAACGATTAATCATCATATGAGTAGTCTAAGAGGACTTTATCGCTATTTACAAAAAGAAGAACGCATTGATGATAATCCGTTTCTACTTATTGAATCGTTGAAAGAACCACAACGTCAACCAGATTTTTTATATATTGATGAAATGTTAGATTTGTTAGATAGTATTGATACACATACATCATTAGGACGTCGTAATAAAGCAATGCTTGAATTGATGTATGCCTCAGGACTGCGTTGTTCAGAAGTTGTAGAGTTGCAGTTATCACAAATTGATTTTTCTAGACAACTGCTGTTGATTCACGGAAAAGGTGGTAAAGATCGTTACGTTCCGTTTCATGATTATGCGGCTTCATGGTTAAAAGATTATATTGAAAACGATCGCCAGGAGATAATGTCAAAATCACAACAGGATCATTATTTTGTATTTATTAATAAGTTTGGTAAACCTTTAACAAATCGTGGTGTGGAAGATATTGTCAATCGTGTTGTCAAAGCATATGATCCCACTAAGAAAATTCATCCTCATACCATTCGTCATTCCTTTGCAACGCATTTATTAGAACAGGGTATTGATTTACGTGTTGTTCAGGAGCTATTAGGACATGCTCATTTATCAACAACACAGGTTTATACACACATTACAAAACA